>CAIJOU010000714.1 GCA_903822375.1 Candidatus Hydrogenedentota bacterium | reverse complement strand
CCGGGAAGCGCAACACTTTTGCCTCTGGCCAGAATGAACTGGCGGAGTTAGGGGACTGTTTATTCGCTCTTTGGCGCCGCTGCCGCGCGTGGCGCGTGCGCGAGGCCGGTTTCGAGCAGTTGCAGGTTGGCGTCGAGCGAGAGTTCGTTCATGTACCGCGACCCTTTCGAGTCGAATTCCTTGCTCACGTTCTTCCACGGGTCCGACATGCGCTCATATTGTGCGCCCGTGAATTCGCCCTCTGTCACCTGCGTCCAAAAGCCGCACTGCATCGCCCGGTTGAAGAGGTCGCCGAACAACTGGTTACCGGGCTGCTGTCCGAGCCGGTACAGGCAGGCCAGTTTCTTGTTGTGGTAGGTGTAATTCGAGTATTGCTGGAAGTGCATCTGCTCCGTGTGGCAGGTCTGCGTGGGGTTCTTGATCCAGCTTAACTGCTTCGGGCAGAGCATGAGAAAGGCAAAGTACGCGTCCGCTTCGGCGCGTTTCAGGCACTCGGTATCCTGCGTGTGGCAGTACTTGTCGAGCCAGTATCCGACGGCGTTCCAGACACTGTCGGACTCAAAATCGCCGGGGTACAGGTCCGGGTGCTGGCCGGAAAACCAGAATTTGCCCTCAACGTTTGTCCGCAGGAACTGCTCAAGCCGGTCGAGGGCGCGGGTGTATTTGTCATCACCGGTTATCACAGCGATGTCGGGCAGGGCCGAGAGCGCCCGGCCGGAAACGACGGAAATGGACTTGGCGAGCGTGCCGTAGTCCAGCATTTGCGGGAAACCGCCGTCGGAATTCTGCTGGGCGACCGCCCAGTCCGCGCATCGGACGGCCGCGTCATGCCAGTCCTTGCGGTCGATCTTTTCGTGCTCCTTCACCTTTGCCCAGATCTTGAACATGTAGTGGGCAATCATGAAATCCATGTCAACCTTGTAGCCGGGGTTGGAACCTCGGTCGTCGCTGTTGAACTCCTTCTTGTCGAGCAGGTAGGCCGTGTGCATGTACCCATTAAGCGGGCTCGAAGCGTCGTTGTTCTGCGCCTTGAGCAGGAAGTCCGTCGCCTCAAAGGCGCGCTGCCGCCACAGGGGCTCGCCGGTCTCGCAATACAGCAGGTACTCGAACCATGCCGACATGGCGGACACGGGCAGATACACCGCCGCCCAAAGGTCCTGAATCTGATAGCCCATGCCCGGATGCCAACTGTTGGCGCCGCGCCGGCCGTTTACGTAGAGCGCCAGCGCCTCGTCCGGCGTGCGGACGAACATCGGCTCTACCTTGTACTGGTTCTGCGCGATCCACGCCCGCACCAACTGGGTGATGGCGTCCACGCTGTTGCCCGCGTCGCTGGTGAAAATCTGGAGGGGCAGGGTGTACTGGACGCCCGGCTGGAGCCCGCCGCCGCAAAGCCGGTACTGCGGTGGCGTGATTCCATCCTGAAAGAAGAAGCCCGTTGCGCCCGTCCACGTGGTCGGGTTGAGGTAGTCAAAGGCGGGGTCCATACCGAACAGCACCGCGCGTGACAAGTCCTCACGAAACAGCAGCACCGCCGGCACGCCCACGCTCATCAGCCGGCCTATTTTCACCTCGGAGGCGTTGCCCGCGAAGGGATACACCGTGCAGCGCCATCCGGAGCCGATGTCCGCGCCGTACCGCACGCACACCTCGTAGCCCGTCAGGGCTTTGTCCACGCTCCACCGCAGCGTGACGGAATTTACAGGCGCGGTGTCCACCGAAGACGCCACCGTGTCCGTCTCAAAGGAAAGAGTAACCCCGTCGAGTTCCGCCTTGCCGGAGCCGCCCGGAAGCCAGCGCACCTCGTCCGTGCCGGTTTTGTGAAGGCCGATAAGACCGTCCGGGGACGCTTCGGATGCCGACGCACCCAAAGCCAGCGTCGCCAGCATGAGACGCACAATGCACGTTGTGATCACGGTTGTCTCCAGGAAGAGTTTCGGTTGTTCGCTCCGTCTAGGGCAGGTAGTCTTTTCGCACCGGCGAGAAGACCTCAATGGCCACCGAGTCTGCCAGAATCTCCGCGCCGTGTTCCACACCGCCGGGAATGCACCAACTGTCGCCGGGCCCGACGTCGAAGGCATCGTTACCGATAGACAACCGGATCGCACCCGACACCAGATATCCCGTTTGCTCCTGTTCGTGGGCGTGCCGGGGGAGCGTATGGCCAGCGCTCAATAGGAACTCGGTGAGTTGACCTGATGGAACCGGTCAAAAATCCGCTCTTTTT
>CAIJOU010000713.1 GCA_903822375.1 Candidatus Hydrogenedentota bacterium | reverse complement strand
TCCATTCGCGGTCCACGGTGTGGAACGCGCCGGGTGTCAGCGGTGTCGCGGCCTCGTCGGCGATTTCCAGGGTGGCGCCGTCGGCCCAGCCCGGCACGCGCAGCCCCACCGGGAATCTGCCATCGGCGTGGACCATGATCTCAATGCTGTCGCGGAAGGGATAGTCGGTGCGCACCTCGACGTGCACGGGCTGTCCATTGAGCTTGGTGTCCACCGTGCAGGGTGCCCACGCAACGGCGGCGAGCCCTTCGGGCGTGTCGGCGGCGGCAGGCGTCTTCATCCACAGGTGCGCCGTGAACTTGGGCCAGCCCTGGCTGAAATTGGCGGTGCAACAGCCGTAATTGGGCTCGAGGCCGAAGAGGTTGGCGTCGGGGCCGTTGTTGGTGTAGACGCGGTCGACCGAGAGGTGGCAGAGCGCCTGATTGGCCTGCTGGACGTACTGGTGGGCCCACATGTCGGCGGTGAAGGTGCCGGGCAGCGCGTTGAACGCGATGCGTTCCAGCCGGTCGCCGAGGGCGGGCTCGCCCAGCACGGACAGCAGCGTTTCCAGCGAGAACATGTACTCGACCACCGCGCAGCACTCGGTGCCCTGCGAGGGGCTGTTGCCCGCGTAATGCTCGTCGCCCGTAAGGATGCCGGTCACCTGGCCGTGGTAGGTGTCGAGCGTCTTCATCATCAGGTCCGGCGCGGCCTTGTCGCCCGCGTCGCGGGACTGGCGCCACCACACGCCGGAGGCCTTCATGGCCATGGCGTTGTTGACGACATGCGTGTCGAGGATGCACTTGTCGGCCGGCATTTTCTCCTTGAACTTGAAGTTCTCGAAATGGCCGCGCCAGTCGAAGCCCTGGTCATGGGCGCGCTTCATCGCGTCCATCAGCCACGCCTCGCCCGTCTGCTCATACAGCCATTGCGCCACGAGCACGAAATCCATCCACCGGTACTTGCCCCAGTCAAACAGCGGCTTGCCCGCCATGGTCTCGTCGATCTTCTTGGCGCAGCGCATCATGGCGGGGAGCACGCGGTTGTCGCCCGACGCCTCGAAGTACTGCCGCAGCGCCTTGAGAATGATGAACTGCGGCCACACGTCATAGTCCTTGTACCCGGCGCTCTTGAACGGGCCGAGCCAGCCGTCCTCGTGCTGGTGCGTGAGGATGTAGTCCGTCCATCGCTGTACCGTGGCCTTCAGCTTCGGGTCGTCCAGCGTGTAGGCGAGGGGGATGAACCCGTCGAGCCAGTAGGGCGCGCGCTCCCAGCCCTCGGCCTTGCCGCCAATCCAGCCGCTGTCCTTGATGTCCGGCCAGAAATCCTCCAGATGGCCGGACAGGCCGTCAGCCTGGACCTTCAGTTGCCGTTGCAGCCAGCCTGCTGCGTGTATGCTGCCGAGCGGCAACGGTGCAAAGGCCAGGGGGGCGAGGGTCGGTTCGGCTTTGCTCTTCATGGCGTCTTCCGCTCCAATCGCCGGGGCCGCCGCCAGCACCAGCAGCAGCCCGAGACACAGATAACTTGTAGCGCGCATTGCTCTGTCTCCAATAAGACCCTGTTGCGCGGCAACCCTGCCGTCCGCGGCTGGGAAAATCCGCGGGCAGTGCTGTCGCCGCCCTGTTATGTTATCAGAAGAACGCCTGAAATGAGTCTGCCCGTGCTGGTCGCGCTGCGTCAGGGAAATTTCTTCGCCTTGATCCTGAGTGCGGGTCCATGAAGAGGCACAGGCCCTGCGTGCGATGCAGTGAGTGGTGCGTTGTCAGATTCTTGCGCATGGCTTCCCTTTTCATCGGAGAAGGGATGCGTGCCTGGAATACGCGCTCGATATCCTGAAATATCCGGTCACCTTGCCGCAAATTCAAGAAATGCGCTATGATCCTGCCGCCGCAACGCGCCGGTGCGCGCTGCGGCACAGTTGCAACAGGGCATTGCCCAACGACGAAAGGCCCATGTCATGTTTGAACGGCTCGAAATGGCCCCGCCCGACGCAATTCTGGGTTTGACCGAGGCTTTCAAGAAGGACCCCCGGCCCGAGAAGATCAATCTCGGCGTCGGCGTCTACAAGGACGCCAAGAACGACACGCCGGTGCTCGAGTCGGTGAAGGCGGCCGAACGGCTGCTGCTGGAGAAGGAAACGACCAAGAATTACATGCCCATCCCCGGCGACCCGGCCTATGGCAAGGCGGTGCAGGGGCTGGTTTTCGGCGCGGACAGCGCCATCAACCGCGACAACCGCGCCCGCACGGCCGGCACGCCGGGCGGCACGGGCGCGCTGCGCGTGGCGGCCGATTTCATCCTCCGCTGCTACGGCAAGAGCACGGTGTGGATGAGCGACCCGACCTGGGCGAACCATCCCGCCGTCTTCGAGGCGGCCGGACACACGGTCAAATACCATCCCTACTACGACGCGTCCACCAAAGGCCTGGCCTTTGACGCCATGATAGCGACGCTGGAGCAGGTGCCCGCGGGCGACATCGTGCTGCTGCACGGCTGCTGCCACAACCCCAGCGGCATCGACCCCGAACCGGCGCAGTGGCAGGCCATCGCCAACACCGCCGCCAAAGCCGGCTGGCTACCGCTGATCGACTTCGCCTACCAGGGCTTTGCCGACGGGCTCGAAGAGGATGCGACCGGCCTGCGCATCATGTGCAACGCCGTCTCCGAACTGATCGTCTGCAGCTCGTTCTCAAAGAACTTCGGCCTCTACCGCGAACGCTGCGGCGCCTTCACCATCGTTGCCGGTGATGCCGACGCGGCCGAAAAGGCGTTCAGCCAGGTGGAGAAGGCCATCCGAACCAACTACTCCAACCCGCCGGCCCACGGCGGATTGATCATCACGACCATCCTCTCCGACCCGGCGCTGCGCGCCCAGTGGGAGCAGGAAGTGGCCGACATGCGGGCGCGCATCAACGGCATGCGCAAGCTCTTTGTCGACACCCTCAAGGCCAAGGGCGTTGAGCGCGACTTTTCTTTCATCACGCGCCAGAAGGGAATGTTCTCCTTCTCCGGGCTGACGAAGGATCAGGTCAGCACGCTCCGCGAAAAGTTTGCCCTCTACATCGTCGGGTCGGGCCGCATCAACGTGGCCGGCATGACCGAGGCCAACATGGACAGCCTCTGCACCGCCATCGCGGACGTGCTCAAGGGCTGATCAGAAGACCACCGAAGCTGGACCGTCGCCCCGGTTTTCCGGGGCGGCGGTGCTGCATGTGGACACGGTTGCCCCCAGGGAACCGCTTGAGTTCAGAATCGGCTTTCGCCCCGGCTTTGGGGGCTTCTTAATCCCGCGACGTGCGCGGGTCAAGGGCGTCGCGGAGACCGTCACCGAGTGCGTTGAGCGCGAACAGGGTCATGGAGAACGCCACGCTCGGGAACAGGAGCAGCCAGGGGTACTCCTCCATGACGTCCACCCCTTCCTTGATCAGCAACCCCCAGGAACTCATGGGCGGCTGCACGCCCAGCCCGAGAAAGCTCAGAAACGCCTCCAGCAGCATCACGCTCGGCACGGTGAGCGTGGCGTAGATGATGACCGGACCCAGCGTGTTCGGGATGATGTGAAACAGAAGAATGCGCCACACGGGCAGACCCATGACCACGGCCGCCTCGACAAACTCGCGGTGGCGCAGCGTGAGCACCTGGCCGCGCACGATGCGGGCCATGGTCAGCCATTCGACCGCGCCAATCGCCAGGAACAGGAACAGGAAATTGCGGCCGAAAAACACCATCAAGATGATGACGAACACGGTGAACGGAAGCGCGTAGAGGATGTCGACCAGGCGCATCATCACCGCGTCGGCGCGTCCGCCCAGGTATCCCGAGGTCGCGCCGTAGAGCACGCCGATCAGCAGCGACACCGCCGTCGCCGCCAAGCCCACCAGCAGCGACACGCGTCCGCCGTAGAGCATGCGCGAGAACAGGTCACGCCCCAGCGGGTCCGTGCCCAGCCAGTTGTTCCAATTGGGCGCGGTCGCACCCAGCGCCGTGTCCTGCGTCTCGTAGGAATGGCTCACCATCCACGGACCAACCACCACCGTGCCGCTCACGACCACCAGCACAACCAGCCCCGCCATGGCGAGCCGGTTGCGCTTGAGACGCCGCCATGCGTCCCGTCCCAGCGAAGCGCCCTGTTCCGTGTTGCTGTCAGCCGGTTTTTCCAAAGGTCCTTCAATTCCTAATTCGTAATTTGTAATTCGCAATTGACTTCACTGTGCCCTCACGCGCGGGTCGAGCAGGGCCAGCGCAATGTCCGCGACGAGGTTGAGCGCCACTACCAGCACGGCATAAACAAGCACCGACCCTATCACCATGGTGTAGTCGCGGTTGAATGCCGACTCGACGAATTCGCGGCCGAGCCCCGGCACCTGGAAGATGGTCTCCACCACGAAGGAACCGGTGAACAGTCCCGCCGCCGCGGGGCCGAGGAACGCCACCACGGGCTGTACACCGCCGCGCAGCGCATGGCGCAGCACGATGCGGGTCTCGCTCAGGCCCTTGGCGCGGGCCGTGCGGATGAAGTCCTGCGCGAGCACCTCAAGCATGCCGCCGCGCGCGAGCCGCGCGATGTAGGCGGCATAGGCCGCGCCCAGCGTGATCGACGGCAGAATCTTGTGCATAGGCGTGGACCAGCCCATCACGGGCAGCCAGCCCAGCCACAGCGCAAACACCAGCACCAGCAGCGGGCCCAGCACGAAGCCGGGCAGGCAGATGCCCAGCATCGCCACCGACATGGTGCCGTGGTCAAGCGCGCTGTTCGGGCGCAGCGCGGCCAGCAACCCGGCCCCCATGCCCACCGCCAGCGCGACCAGCAGCGCATAGGTGCCCAGTTCCAGCGAGACGGGAAAGCGCAGCGCGATCCACTCGCTCACCGTGCGGCCGGGTTTGCGGAAGGAGGGGCCGAAGTCGCCGTGCAGCACGCCGCCAAGATAGTCCAGATACTGGCTGTACAACGGCTCATTCAGCCGGTACTGAGACTCCAACTGCTGGAGCACCTGCGGCGAGGCGCGCTTTTCGCTGTCGAACGGTCCGCCCGGCGCGAGCCGGACCAGGAAGAATGCCACGGTGAAGACCACCAGCAGTACGGGGATCGCCTCAAGGGTGCGGCGCAGAACAAACCCTATCATCGCGCCCCCCCCTTGCCCCGTTCGATCCACATGTCCGTCCACCGCAGCAGATCCAGCGGGTTCAGGATCAGCCCGTGCACGTCGGATGACTGCAGGAATTTCCATGTGTAAATGTAAATCGGGATGATCGGGGCGCTGTCCAGCAGGATGGCTTCGGCCTGCTGGAGCAGTTCAAGCCGTTTTGCGTTGTCGGGCTCCGCATAGGAGGCGCGGATGAGCGAGTCATATTCCGGCGAGGACCAGCCCGTGCGGTTGTTCCCCGTGTCCGTCTGAAAACACTCCAAGAAATTCACCGGGTCCGCCACGTCGGCAATCCATCCGCCCCGGGCTACGTCGTAATCGAGCGTGTTGACGGCGCTGAGATACACCTTCCAGTCCTGGTTGATCAGGCGCACGTCGATGCCGAGGTTATCACGCCACATGCGCTGCACCGTCTCCGCGATGATTCGGTGCGCGTCGCTCGAATTGTAAAGAATTTCCACCGGTTTCATGTCCCGTCCGCCGGGAAAGCCCGCTTCTGCCAGCAGCGCCCGCGCGGTCTCCGGATCATATTTGACCGCCGCGCGCGACGTGTAGCCGCCTGTGTTGGGCGGCACCAGCGACACCGCCGGGGTTTCGCCCGCCTTCATCACGTTGTTGGCAATCTCGTCGCGGTTCAGCGCCAAGACCAGCGCCCTGCGCACACGGGCATCGGTGAAGGGCGGACGCGTGGCGTTGATTCGGTAAAAGTAGACGCCCAGGTCGGGGCAGATCTTCATGAGGTCCGGATGCTCTTTCCGGTAGATCGCCGTCTTGTGCATCGGCACCGTCGAGGTCAGGTCCAGGTTGCCCGCGCGGAAGGAGCGCTCCTCCGTCTGCTGGTTGTCGATGGGATAGAACTCGATCCCGTCGAGCCGCACCTTTGCCGTGTTCCAGTAATTGGGGTTGCGGCGGACCCGCAGCACATCGTTCGGCTGCCATTCGGCCAGCATGAATGCGCCGTTGCCCACATGGTTTCCCGGCCGGGTCCACAGGGTGCCGCGTTCATCCATGGCCCCGAATTTCTCGATGGTGGCGCGATGCACGGGAAACCACGCCTGATGCGTCTGCATGGCCAGCAGGTACGGCGTCGGATTGTCGAGGGTCAGTTCCAGCGTGCGATCGTCCGGCACGCGCACACCCACCGTCCTGAAGTCCGCCGTCTTTCCGTCGTTATAATCGCGCGCCCCGCGTATGCAGTGCAGCAGGTAGGCGTATTCCGAGCCGAGCTTCGGACTGAGCACGCGCTGCCACGCATAGGCAAAGTCATGCGCCGTGACGGGATCGCCGTTTGACCACCGCGCATTTTGCCGGATATGGAACGTGTACACGCGGCCGTCCGGTGAAATCTCCCACGATTCCGCCGTCGCGGGCACCGGTTCCATGGTGGTCAAATCGATGTCGGCCAGCCCCTCAAAGAGCGCCCCCAGGATGCGGTGTTCCGGCTGGCCCGTCACCTGGTGCGGGTCCAGTTCCTGCGGTTCCGCCCCGTTGCCCACGCGGAGCACCGCCCCCGGCAGCGCCCCCGTGTCTCGCCAGGAGCACCCCGTCGCGGCAAAGATGACCACTGCGGCCAGAGCACCGATTACAGTAAAACGCATGCTTGTCCCTGATGTTGCAGGACCGCCCGCCTCTTCCCTGCGGATTATCCCCCGTTCTGCGCCGGTGCTGCAAACGCGATGCCGCGATAATGCGGGTTACCGGAGCCGGTGCGCCGCGCTCAATTTCTGCAGCAGCACGCCCAGCGACGAGTACAGGTCCTCGTTTTGCACGATCACACCGGCGGGCACGTTGATCTTGGTCGGCGCGAAATTCCAGATCGCGCGCACGCCGCCGCTGACCATGAAATCGGCCACCTCCTGCGCGACCGGCGCGGGAACGGTGATGATGCCCACCTCCACGCGCATCCGCTTCGCCAGCCCGGCAAGCTTGTTGATCGGAAGCACCTCGCGCCCGTGGACCTTCGTGCCCACGCGGTCGGGGTCCCGGTCAAACGCGGCCACAATGTCCAGCCCGTAATGGTGGAAGCGGTTGTAGCCCAGCAGCGCCGAACCCAAATGGCCGGCACCGGCCAAAAACGCCTTGCGCACCCGGCTCCAGCCCAGAAAAATCTCGATGGACAGAATGAGCGCGGCAAGGTCATAGCCCACCTTCGGCCGGCCCTTGATACCCGTCACGGCAAGGTCCTTGCGGATCTGGGTCGCGTCGCAACTCAGTTCCTCCGCAATCTGGCTGCACGAGATGGTCTTGATGCCGGTCGCGAGGCGCTTTTGCAGCAGATGGTGATAGATTGGCAAACGCCGCAGCGTCGCCTCCGAAGTCGGTCTTAGCGGTTTCGGTTCATCCATGCGTTTCACAGCCACCCTGTTAGTAGAGAATTATTTCTCGATTCTACCGTAATTCGGCGTCCGTGTCAATATAATGTGAAAGTCGGCAGAAACTCGGGAGGGCGGGTCACCAGCGGTGTCGATGCTCCCCTCATACCGCGAAAACACCGTCATCTTGCGGCATTTGCCGCGAAAACGCTATAATTCCACCTGTTCGAAGACCGCTTCATCCGGCGCAGCGCGCCTCTCACGGAAGGACACACCCCATGGCAACACGCAAGACCGGCGCCAAGATTATCGACGGCAAAAAGGTTTCCACGGAGATTCTGGCGGAATTGAAGGTTACCGCCGAGGAACTGCGCAAGAAGGGCGTGCAGCCCGGCCTCGCCGTCGTGCTGGTCGGCGAGAACCCGGCGAGCCAGGTGTACGTGGGTGCGAAGCGCAGAACCTGCGTGGAACTGGGCATCAAGTCCTTCAGCCACGACCTGCCCGCCGACACGACGGAGAAGAAGCTGCTCACGCTCATTGCCAAGCTTAACGCCGACGCGCGCGTGCACGGCATTCTCGTGCAGATGCCGCTGCCCAAGCACATCAACGAGCAGCGCGTGCTCAACGCCATCGACCCGGACAAGGACGTGGACGGGTTCCACCCGATGAACGTCGGCCGCCTGCTCAACGGCGAGGACTGTCTCAAGCCCTGCACGCCCGCGGGATGCCAGGAACTGCTGCTGCGCTCCGGCAACAACCCCAAGGGCAAGCACGTTGTCATCGTGGGCCGGTCCAACATCGTGGGCAAGCCCGTGGCGGCCATGCTGATGCAGAAGGCCCACGGCGCCGACGCGACGGTGACGGTGTGCCACTCGCGCACGAAGAACCTTGCGGCGATCACGCGCACCGCCGACATCCTCATTGCGGCCATCGGTGTGCCGGAGTTCGTAAAGGCGCGCATGGTGCGGCCCGGCGCCGTGGTGATCGACGTGGGTGTGAACCGCATCGCCGATGCCACGAAGAAAAGCGGCACGCGGCTCGTGGGCGACGTGGAGTTCAAGGGCGTGTCGAAGAAGGCCAAGGCCATCACACCCGTGCCGGGCGGCGTCGGCCCCATGACCATCGCCATGCTCATGAAGAACACCATCCAGGCGGCTTCGGCGCGGAAATAATCTCCCTGTGAAGAGCCCCCAAGCCCTGGGCGTTCCTCTCCCAAGCCAGGAAAAGGACCGACTTGAAGGGCCCAAACGACGCTGACGGAACCCGTCTTCCCGGTGACAGCCGACCTGTCCTTTCCGCTGTTGCTTTCCTCTCAAGTACGGGCGAAAAGGTCATGCGATCCCATGGGTTCTTACGTCAGCCCGCAGCCTGCTTTTCGCGCTGATAGGCCATCGCCAGCACCACGACCATCCAGGGCGTGACCACATAGATGCCCACGCAGCAAAGCAATAATCCCGCCACGTGCAGCAAAGAAAGCGCCGCCCAGAGGCCGAGCCATTGCCCCGCGTTGTTCCAGACCATCTTGCGGCTGGCCTTCATCGCCTTGAGAGGGTCCGTCTCCCCGTCGAACAGAATGAAGAAGGCGGGCGCGTAGAAGAACAGCACAACGCAGATCGGCACCAGCGACAGAGTCATGCCCACGGAGAGCGTGATGACCGTGAGCGGAACCGACTGGGTGGACCATGCCAGCAGTGTCGCCAGGACCGTCGGAACCGCCAGCAGAAGACACGCGCCAAGGATGAGCGCCGTCATCAGCAGGCCGACCACCAGCGTGGGCAGGAAACTCCGGAACCCCGAAAACAGATCGTCTATCTTCAGGGGCAGACCGCGGACGGCGAGCAGTGCCACGGCGCACAATCCGTACCACAACGGACCGACGATGAAAAAGCCGGGTCCGCTGGACAGGATCAGGTTGATGAGCAGATGGCCAAAGAACAGCAGCATGAAATGGCCGGTGAAAACCCGCCACGCGGCGGACACCATTTCACCCAGTGGAAATGCGGGCTTTTGCATGTCGGTCACTTCCTGCCGTTCGTGCAGCCCAATGGACAGCGCCGCGCGAAACCGTCCGCGCGGCGCTCCAAACGTTGAACGTGAGAATCAGGCTGACGGCGGTTCCGCAGACGCGACCGGAGCCGACGCCACATCAATCACGGCGTTCTGTTCAAGGTCATAGGCCATGGCAATGATGATGTAGGTCATCGGCACAGTGACCAGCAGCCCGAGTCCACAGGTGACCACGGTGACAAGGTTAAGCGCGAACAGGGCAAGGGTCAGGATAACCCACTGTCCGGGGTTGTTCATCGCCATCTTGCGGCTCGCCTCCATGGCATCCCAGAAAGCGAGGTTCTTTTCATTCATGAAGAGATAGGTGCAGCTGTAAACCGTGCCTATGATCAGGCCGGGCACGACGCAGAAAAACGTCCCAAGGCCTGTGAACACCCCGATCAGCAACCCGGCTACATAGGCGTCTGGAACGCGCGAGAACCCCGAGAAGAGCAGGCTGAAGTCCACCGGCTCGTTCTTCAGCGCCTGGCGGACCATCTTGTAAAGGCCCAGCTGCAGCGGACCCAGCAGGATGGAAGAGGCCAGGGGCCCAATTCTCACAATCATGCTCACCACGGTCATGCCGACAATGACAACCGCCCACATTGCGACGGTCGCACCGAGCAGCGGGCCGACATTCTTCTTGTATACCTCCCATGACTGGCGGAACAATTGACCCAAGTCGAACTTTATTGTGGTCCCGTTCATAAACGTCTCCCTTTTTGCGCCCTGCAAACCCCGGGCGCAGTTGCTCTTTATGCCACACAATAACACCAACGGAATGGAGCGTCAATGCCGCGTGCGGTATAGTGTGTTGTCATGAGTCAGACAATTGCCAACCAGAGCGGCGAGCCGGGCGGCACTCCGGACGGCGGCCCCCCGCGTGAAGGCTGTTCGCTCGCCCTTTTGTCAGGCGTTTTGGGTGCCGGGCTGCTCTTGTTCTATCTTTTCGACCCGGCCACCTCGGGTGGCTTCTGGGTATGCCCGTTCCACCGCCTCACCGGCTTGTACTGTCCGGGCTGCGGGGGGCAACGCGCGCTGCACGAACTGCTTCATGGACATTTCGCCGCCGCGTTGCGGCTGAACCCGTTCGCTGTGCTCGTCTTTCTTCCGCTCGCCGGCTACGCCTACGCGGCCTACGCGCTTCGGGTTCTGGGGGGCGTGCGGGTCCCCGGCGTGGCGCCGCGCGGGTGGCAGGTCATGGCGTTATTGGCGGCGATGGCCCTCTTTGGAATCCTGCGCAACATCTGGGGGCCGTTGCCGTAAAACCTGGGCGCGCCAATCTCCCGATTGGCATTTTTCCGGAGCCAATCAGGAGATTGGCGCGCCCAGGAGGGGAATACCCTTGCGCGCAGAGTTCTGCCATAATAAAGGGACAAGCGGAGTAGTAATCATGCAGGTCATTTTGCTGGAGACGAAAGAGAAGGCCGTCGAACTCACCGCGCGGGTGATCGCAGGCCAGCTGCAGCGCAAGCCAAACTCCGTGCTGGGCCTGGCCACGGGCCGGACGATGGAGGCGGTGTATGCGCGGCTCGTGCGGATGCACCGGGAAGAAGGCCTGGACTTTTCGCTGACGGTGACCTTCAATCTGGACGAATACGTGGGTCTGCCGCCGACGCATGAAAGCTCCTACCGTTATTACATGAACCACCACCTGTTCTCGAAGGTCAACATCGATCCGCGCAACACGCACCTGCCGGACGGCATGGCGGCGGACCCGGAATCCGCGGGCGCGGCCTATGACGCGCTCATCAAGGATGTGGGCGGCATTGACCTGCAACTGCTCAGCGTCGGCGCGTCGGGCCATATCGGGTTCAACGAGCCGCTGTCGGCGATGTTCTCGCGCACGCGTGTGAAGGCGCTCACGCCCAAGACGGTGGAGCAGAATTCGCCGCTGTTCCGCAACCCGGCGGAAATGCCGCGGCTCGCAATCACGATGGGTGTGGGCACGATTCTTGAGGCAGACCAGTGCCTTATGCTGGTGACGGGGTCGAGCAAGGCGCGCGTTCTGGCGAAGGCGGTGGAGGGGCCGGTCACATCGATGATTTCGGCGACGGCGCTGCAACTGCACTCCGACTGCACGGTGGTGGTGGATGAAAACGCGGGCGACCTGCTTGAGCAGAAGGAATACTACCGCTGGATTTTCGAGAACGATCCGCAGTGGTCCGCCTATCAGAATCTGTAGCGCTCCGGCATTGGGCAACGGCCGGCCAAGGGCCTCCATATGGCAGATGAAACGAAGGAAAAGAACCAGGGCGAGCAGCTCATCAAGCAGGACTTGATCACGCGCGAGGATCTGGACAGCGCGCGGGCATCGGAGGCGCGCAGCGGCGTGCCGTGGTACAAACAGCTCATCGCGCAGCGCAAGATCACCTTCGAGGCCCTGGACAACGTGCTGCGCTACGAATTTCACTCGCGCGCGGCGCGCGAGGCGCATGATTCCCTTGGTGAGGCGCTGGTGCACGGCGGCAGGCTCACGCGCGCGCAGTTGGACGCCGTGATGGCGGAACAGAAGCGAAGCGGGCGTCTGCTGGGAAGCATTCTTTCGGAAAGCGGTTTTGTCTCGCGCGGAGACATTGCGACCGTGATGGCGAAGCATCATGGCATCGACTACGCGGACTTCGAGAAGACACCGAGCGATGCGGCGGCGCTGGAGGCCATTCCGGAGCACATCGCCCTGAAGAACGGACTGCTGCCTATACACGCGGAGGGCGACCGCGTCACCGTGCTGGCCACGCTGCCGCAGGCGCGCGAGCGCGCCAAGAATGTGGGCGTCATGCTCGGGCGCCGGATCGAAGTGGTGCTCACGGCCTGCGCCGATATGGAGGATGAAATACGGGCACGCTACCGCGAACTGGCGGAAGACGACTATTCCGCGGAGGATCCGGTCATGGACACGAAGCCTGTGGAACCGACGAAAGACAGCAGCGTCCCGCCCGGCAACGCAAAGGCGGCGGAAAGTGAACGGTTTACCGAGGTGGCGCGGCAGGCGTCGGGCGCGTCAATCATAAAGATGGTGAACGCCATCATGGAGGGCGCGGTAAACGCGGACGCGACGGATGTGCATCTCGACCCGCAGGATCCGGAAACGCGCGTGCGCTACCGCATCGACGGGATTCTGCATGACGTGATGAGCATTCCGCGGACACTGCACGGCGCGGCCGTGTCGCGCGTGAAAATTCTGGCGGACATGGACATCACGGAGACGCGGCATCCGCAGGACGGGCATTTCAGCACGGCCGTCAACGGGCGCGACTTGGATGTGCGCGTCGCAACGCTTCCGACCTTTCTTGGGGAACGTGTTGTGCTGCGCCTGCTGGACCAGGCATCCGTTCTGTCCGGTGTGCGCGATCTCGGCCTGGAAAAGGACGACGAGGCCAAGATGCTGCGGCTCATTGAACAGCCCTACGGAATGATTCTGGTCACCGGCCCGACGGGCAGCGGCAAGACGACCACGCTGTACGCGGCGCTCAATCAGAAGAACGTGATGACAGAGAGTATTGTCACGCTGGAAGACCCGGTGGAATACCAGCTCTCGGGCATCAACCAGGTGCAGGTGGACACGGATATCGGGCTGACTTTCGCGAACATGCTGCGCGCCTCGCTGCGTCAGGACATCGATGTGCTGCTGGTCGGCGAGATTCGCGACCAGGAAACGGCGCAGATTGCGGTGCGCGCCTCCATGACGGGACATTTGGTCTTCAGCACCCTGCATACGAATGACGCGGTGGAGGCTATAAGCACGCTGCGCAACATGGGCGTCCCGTCGTTTCTTATTTCCAGCGCGCTGACAGGGATCGTGGGGCAGCGATTGGTCCGCAAGATTTGCCTGGAATGCAAAACGCCGTTCAAACCGACACCGGAGTTGTTGGTGTCGCTGGGTATGCCGTTGAGCGTGAGACGGTTGCACCGGGGGACAGGGTGCCATGAATGCCATTTCACGGGCAGTTCAGGGCGGACCGGTGTTTTCGAGGTGTTGGAGGTGACACCACAGCTTAGAACGCTTATTCTGCAGGATGCATCGCCCGGGCAAATCATGAAAGCGGCGAATCTCAAAACCATGGCAGACCGGTGTCGAAGGAAGGTTCGGGCGGGAATAACAACGCCGGAAGAATATCTGCGTGTCATTCGGCTCTAATGCGGCAGAAAACGTTTTGAGGGTGCATCCTTGCTTGCTTTTAACGTGATCCTTTGCTAGCATGAGCGTGCACCGGGGTAAACTGACCATCGTCTGTGTGGATAAGTTGTTGATAAACCGTCAAGTGTGTAAGAACGGTAGGAAGAAAAGAGATTAGTTTTCTTGGTGCAAGTCGTTGTGCCGGATTGAGTTAGGAAATTGTTAGTGACTTGGCAACGACGGCGTATCGAAATCTGTAAGTTGCTGAAAGTAAACTAGTTATGGCTTTTGGTGACTTGCGGTAATTGGACGGTGGATAGGGCACAGGACGATGTTCCACGTTGTCGGGATAAGGGCAGCGTGGGATGCTCTAAGTTGAATTCTGACAAGGAAAAGTGTTGGGGATAACTCCCGGTAATTACCGTGGAACATTCCGCAACATTGGTCGGTGGAAGAGATGAATGGAAACGTGGGATAACCTGCAATAGTTATCCACCGGCTTGGTGGCAAACGATGTAAAGCTTGGATAGTTTTTTGCGTTACTGTGAATGACTGGGGATAAGTTGCCGGGTTATGCACAGGGAATTAGTTGTACAACCCGTTTCTGTGTGGATGTTTAGGTGGGTTCTTAACAGTATCCACCGGCCTATGACGGGTACTACGGGTTATATATAGAAAGATCTCAAGAAGATGAGCACAAGTTTTCAGACAACCTTAAAGCACGGAGACGTCTCATGAAGATCACCCTTTCTCGTCAAGACCTGCTGGCGGCGGTGAACAAGGTCAAGAGCGTGGTGGCTTCCAAGAGTGCGTTGCCCATTTTGTCGCACATACTCTTGGAAACGGGCGAGTCGTCGGTGAAACTGACGGCAACGGACCTGAAAATCAGCATTGAATCGGAAACGGATTGCGCGGTGGAGCGGCCCGGGGCAATGACGGTGCAGTGCCAGCGCATTTCGATGATATTGGCCGAGTTGCCCGCCGATGCTGACGTGACATTGGAACTTATAGAGAATAATGTGGCGGAGTTGCGTTGCGGCAAGGTTTGCACGAAGTTGTTCTGCCAGGCACCGGACGAGTTTCCGCCGGTAAAGATTTTCCCTGAAACCGGCGCGATGGTGCTCAAGCAGTCCATGCTTAAGAACATATTCCAGAAGACTTCTTTTGCGATTTGCAGCGATCAGTCAAGATACAACCTGACCGGGTTGTTGTTTGAATTGCGCGGGGGCAGGCTGACCGTTGTGGCGACGGACGGACGGCGGATGAGTATGGCGGTGGCGGATGAAGAAGTGGACGCGAATGATGTGCGGGTAATCATTCCCGCGAAGATGATTCATGAATTGGAAACCCTGCTGGCCTCGGATGGAGACGCGACGGTGGATGTGTGGGTGGAGGAGAGTCACGCGGCCTTTTCACTTGACAGGTTGCGCATTGTTTCGGCGCTGATTGAGGGCAATTTCCCGAATTATGACGCTGTCGTGCCGAAAAAGCATGACCGTGAGGTGGTGGTCAACACGGACGAGTTCATCCGGACGATGCGTTTGTCGCTGGCGGTTACGAGTGACAAATTCCGAAGTGTGCGCGTAATTGCAGGCACCGGTGCGCTCAAGGTTCAGGTCAAGACGCCGGAAGTCGGTGAATTCGAGGATGAAATTACGACCAGTTATGATGGTGATGCCGTGGAAATAGCGTTCAATCCGGCGTTTATCCTTGATGTGCTGCGCTTCATTGATGG
>CAIJOU010000712.1 GCA_903822375.1 Candidatus Hydrogenedentota bacterium | reverse complement strand
CATGGACCGTCGCGGCGAAAAATGGCGCAACTATTTCTTCGTCAACATCGACTACAAATCCTTCGACGCCTCCAAGTGGCCTGTACGGCCCTCCGGCCTCGCCGGACCGGTGCGGCTTTGCCCCATGGCGCAGTTAAAGCCTAAGCCGTGATGTTTGAAGAAAGGACAACCAAACCCTTGCCCGCTTCGCGTGAAGCCTGTCGGAACGCCAGTCGTGAGGAAAAGTTTGACACCTGACGCGGTCAAAAGCTATAATCCGCGCTCTTAATCCAAGAACCGTTGGGAGTTAGCACCATGAAAGTATTGTCTTCGTTGAAGACCGCCAAGACGCGGCACCCTGACTGCAAAGTCGTCCGTCGCAAAGGGCGGGTGTATGTGATCTGCAAGACGAATCCGCGTTTCAAGGCCCGCCAGGGCTGAGCCGCGCCGTATTTCAGGCGATTATCGCCGCCGTGGACCCGTATGGGTACGCGGCGGCGTTTTCGTCTTCTTATGGGTCTTTTCTGGAGTCGCCCAGCTCCCCATATCCGCCGCCGTCTCACGGCATCCTCAAGGCTGTCAGCCGTCCCGTACCCTCCGCGAAACAAGGAAAGAATCACAAACCGCGTCAGACCCGGGTCAGTTCATGAGCCGGTCCACTTCCTCGACGTACTTCCGGGCCAAAGACGGGTTGTGAATGATGAGCAGGTTCTCGTCGTTGCGTTCGTCGGCGTTGCGGCTGAAGTTGAAACTGCCCGTGGCGACGGTCGCACGGTCCACGACAAGAAACTTGTCGTGCAGGTTGGCCGGGTTGGTGTCGGTACACACCGTTGCGCCGCATTCGGCGAGGGACTTGAACCTTGAGGCGGCGGAATTCGCCCCGCGTTTCTCGAACACGCCACGGACGCGCACACCTGCCTGCATCCGGGAATGCATCGCTTCGGCCAGGTCCGTTGAGGTGAAGGAAAAGGCGGCGAAGTCGATGCGCTCGCGGGCCGATTCGGCGAAGCGCGCCAACGCCGCCCCGGCGTCGTCCTCCGGCGCGAAATAGCATTCCACGCGCGTTCCGTCCGGGAGCGCCACGTCGGGAAAGGGCGTGTTCTTTGGTGAAGCGCCCCCGAACTGGTGCGCGTCAAACATCTCGCCGAACTCGGCGGAAAAATCCCGGGCCAGTTCGGCCGAGTCGACCAGTACGGAGTTGTTGTTGTTCCTGTACATGCAGTTTTCGGTGATGTTGGTCGAACCGGTCCACACGAAGCGTCCGTCGACCACGCAGAACTTGTCATGCGTGAAGGCGGGTCGTTCGTCGAACACCACCGGAATGCCTGCCGCAATGCACCGGCACACCGCGGACCGGTCCGCATAATCGCTGTCGGACACGATGCCCACGCGCACCCCTGCGGTATGCCGCGCAATCAGCGCGTCGGCCGCGGCGGGCAGTTGCAGTTCATAGAAAGCGCAGGCCACGGACACGCGGGCCGAATTGATCAAACCGACCAATGCCCGGTCTATGGGGTCGGCATCGCCCGGTTGCGGCGGGGCGAAGAAGACTCGTATGGGGGTGGATGTAGGACAGCCGGCCCCGGCTGTCGGAATTTGGTCGGGGACGACAGGCGGGGGCGCCTGTCCCACATTTTCGGCGACAGCCGAAGGCTGCTGTACCATAGTGGCGGTAGGCGCCATTGCCTGCCTGCCCAGGCCTGCCATGACCGCCAGCCACAGCAGCAACAGCACCCCCGTGGAAAGCAGCACCCGTTTTCGGATGCCGCGGCGCGGCGGTGCAAAGGGCGCGCTCATGGGCGCGTTGCGCCCCCGGCGGACCTACTCATAGGGCTGCACCCCGTCGTGCATGAACTCGATGGTGACGCCGGCCACGCGGAACATCTCCTCCGACTCGGCCCCCGCATGGTAGCGCCGTTCGCATACGACCCGCTTGACGCCGCAGTTGATGATCAGCATGGCGCAGACCCGGCACGGTGTCATGCGGCAATAGAGCGTGGCACCCTCGATACCAACGCCCAGCCGGGCCGCCTGGCAAATGGCGTTCTGTTCGGCGTGCACCGTGCGGACGCAGTGCTCCGTGACGGAGCCGTCCTCGTGCGTGACTTTCTTCATCTGGTGGCCGATGTCGTCGCAGTGGGGAAAGCCCTTGGGGGAGCCGACGTAGCCGGTCACCAGCAGGGTGCGGTCGCGGGCGATGACACAGCCGCTGCGCCCCCGGTTGCAGGTGGCCCGTTTGGCGATGGCATTGGCCACTTCCATGAAATACTCGTCCCATGTGGGGCGGCGGTAACTCTCTTCCACGTGCAACGCTCCTTCCATGTGGGACAGCCGCCCTCGGCTGTCGAACCGCAACATGCGCGCTTCAGCCTACGCTTTGTATTCCGCCTTGGCCAAGTACTCCCGCACCAACACGGCGGCCTTGCGCGCGTCCTCGACGACCGCGTCGTCGTTCTTTGTCTTGTATTCGATGTGGATGGACACCGGTCCGGTGAAGCTGCCCGCTTCGCGCAACAGGGCCAGGCCCAGTGTGGTGTCGACGCGCCCCTCACCCAAGGGCACCCAAACGGGTTTGTTCTTTTCCCAGACAAAGTCTTTCACGGCCACCATCTTCACGTGCGGCGCGATGCGCCGCGCGTTGATTTCCCAGCCGCTGAAGGCGCCCTCCACGGTGGCGTGGCCGATGTCAAAATTGGAGCCGAGCCGGGGGCTGTTGACCGATTCAATGGCCTCGCACAGGTCCCAGACGGGCGCGCCGAAATTGTTGCCGCCCGAATGGTTGTGATAGCCCAGCGTGATCCCCGCCTTTTCCGCCACCGCCGCCAGCGCGCGCAGTTCTTCGGTGAACCGGGCCACCTGCGGCGCAATGGCGCCGTGGGCGTCATATTGGTGGCTGCCGATGCGCACATAGGGGATGCCCAGTGCGGCGGCGCGGGCCAGTACGCCGGAAACGTTGGGCCCCTTTATGTCGGTGTACTTGGTGGTGATCATGGTCACGTCGATGCCCTCGGCGCGCATGGCATCGACAGCGGCCGGCAGGTCCGTGTCCACACGGCCCGGCTCAACATGACCACCGGGCCGCACCGTCAGGTCAACCCCGTCAAGTCCGGCGGCTTTGCAGGCCCCGGCCAGGGTCTTGCAGTCCATGGATTGGAGCGGCTTGGAAAAAAGGCAGACAGCCGGAGGCTTGCCCGGCCCGGCCGCAGCCGCTTCCGCCGTGGCCAGTGCCACGACGGGAGCGGCTGCCAGCGTCCGCGACAGAAACTGTCGCCGACTCATGCCGTATGCCATGGGCTATTCCTTTGCGGCCGGTTTGCGCGGGGCGGGCTTTGCCTTCGTCGCAGGCGCCTTTTCCGGCGCGGCCGCCGCCTTCTTCTTTGCTGCTGCTGCCGGCTTCGCCGCAACCGGTGCCTTTGCCGCGGGCGCTTTGGCCGCCGGTGCTTTTGCCGTTGGCGCCTCCACCGGGGTGGCTGTCTTGGCGGCCGCCGGCTTCTTCACGGCCGCAGCCTTCTTGACCACGGCAGCCTTTTCCGGCGCCTTGTCGGCGGCTTTCACGGCCGGTTTTGCAGCAGCCGCTTTTTTCGGCGCCGCGGCGCTCTTTACGGCGGGCTTTTCTTTGGCGGCTGCGGACTCCTTGGCCGCCGCGGGCTTCTTCGCAACGGCGACCTTTGCCGCTTTGGGCTTGTCCGTTTCGGGAGCGGCCTTCGCCGCCGCCGCCACGACCTTCTCCACCGCCGCAGCCTTGGGGCAGGGATGCGCCTTCATCCACTGCATGACCGGCTCAAAGACGTCTTTCGCCCCCTCGCGGCCAAAGGCCAGGTCGCAGTGGCCGTAGTCTGCGGCGCAGCCGTTTTCTGTCGAGCAGACGATCATCTTCTTGTCGCCGTGGCGGATGCCCTTAAAGAAGGCTTCAGCCGACACGAGCGGCACAAAGGGGTCGCTGGCGGCATATACGGCGAGCAACGGAAGCTTCATGTCGTCGAAACCGCCGGAGATATTGATCGTATCATTTTGCATCGTGATCTCGCCGCGGTCGCCCCATGCAAAGATCTCGGCATGCACACCCGGCGCGGGGTTGTCGAGGAGATTGTAGAAATCGACCAGCCCCATGCTTTCCGGCACGTTGGACATGTTGATCGGAAAGGCGCTGAGCTTCGTTCCGGTCAGTCTGACAATGGGCAGCACGCAGCGCAGCATCTCTCCGGTGAGCCAGGGGAGGTGCAGCACCATCTGTACCATGATCCCCGGCAGCAGCGACCGGATGGTCGTGAACTGGGTCGGTGCCGCGAGAGTCGTGCCGGAGGCTATCTTGTCCACTCCGTGGGCCTGCGCATAGGCATAGAGCAGCAGACCGCCGAGCGAGTGTCCCACGTAGTGCACCTTGCTGCGGCCGGTGGTTTTCTGGATGTGGGCAATGGCGGTGGGAAGGTCGCGCCACACAAAATCCTCGAACGTGACGGTGTCGCGCCCGTAGCCGGCGGGATAGTTTGAACTGCGCGTGCCGCGCAGGTCCAGGGTCCAGCAGTCATAGCCGCGCTCGGACAGGTAGTCCACCAGGCCGCCGCCGGCCGGACTGCTGAAGGTGTTCTGGTTGGAGTTCAGTCCGTGAACCAGCAGCACCGGTTCCCCGGAGGAGTTCTCCTTGCGGTAGCGGCACATGCGCAGGTCCCACAGGTCAGGCGTGGAGATGTGTTCCACCTCCGCCGTGCGGATCTTCTCCGGATAAAGCGCCGCAAGTGTTCGTGACCATGCAATGGCGACAGCGGCAATGATGAGTACCAGAAACAGCAACCATCCAAGGCAGATCATGTCGATTTTCCTCCTGGTTCCCCGTCGGGAACCACAGTTAAAGTTCTGACAGCCGTCGATTGTTGTAAATGTTCGGCCACAACCCGTGCAAGTTTCTCGCTGAACCCCGGCACCGCCGCGATCTCCTCAGGGGTCGCGGCGCGGATTCGCGCGACCGACCCAAGCGCGCCAAGCAGTGCTTTTGCGCGCTTTGGGCCCAGTCCGGGCACGTCCAGCAGGACACTTGCCAGCACCGCTTTGGACCGCTTCTGGCGGTGATAGGTTACAGCAAAACGGTGCGCTTCATCGCGCAGCCGCGCAAGTGTGCGCACGACGGGGCCGTTTTGCGGCGGAATGACCGGGTTGACCCGTCCCGGCAGGAAGAACCGTTCGGGCGAGTGCGTGCCCCCGTCTTCGGGCCGCGACTTGGCGATGGACGCGTGGGGGAGGTCGTCCAGGCCCAGGTCGCGCAGCACGGCGTCGGCGACGCCCAACTGGCCGCGCCCGCCGTCTATGAGGACCAGGTCCGGCAGGTCGTTCTCCGCGATGGCGCGCGTGTAGCGGCGCATGAGGGCCTCGCGCAGCGAGGCAAAGTCGTCCTGCCCCTCCACGTCGCGCATGGCGTATTTTCGGTACCGTTGTTTCGCGGGCGCGCCGTGCTCAAACACGGCCATCGACGCCACGGTGCGGTCGCCCTGCGTGGTCGACACGTCGAAGCACTCGATCCGTTCCGGCAGGCGCGGCAGACGGAGGGTCTTCTGTATCAGTTCGAGCGCGTCATTGGCGGCCTTGTCAGCCATCTTCTTTTCTGCTGCGCTGCGCGCCGCGTTGCGCGCGGCCAGTTCGACCAGCTTCAGTTTTTCGCCGCGCTGCGGGCAGAGGAGTTCCACCCTGGCGTTGCGCTTCTCCGAAAGGAGCGCCGCAAGCACCTCCGCCTCGTCAATTTCGACCGGCACAAGCACCTCGCGTGGAACCACCGGGGCCGTGTCGTAATACTGCAGGAGAAACGAGCCCAGCACCTCGCCGGGCGGCATGTCATGCGCCTCAAACGACCAGGAGCGTCCGCCCAGCAGTTTGCCGCCCCGGTAAAACAGCACCTGCAACTCGGTAAGGCGGCCTTCGGTGTGGGTGCCGAACACGTCCCGGTCCTCGACGGAACCGGTCACAACGGTGCGCTGGCGCTCCAGCGTTATGCCAAGGTCGCGCAGCCGGTCGCGCAGGGCGGCGGCCTCCTCGAAGCGCAGCGCGTCGGCAAGCGCGCGGATCTTTTCCAGCAGCCTGTTCTCCAGCTCCGCGCTGCGCCCCTCCAGCACCAGCAGCACCTGCTCCACAATCTCGTGGTACGCCTCGCGGTTCACCAGGCCGACGCACGGCGCAAGGCACTGGCCCATCTGGTGGTAGAGGCAGGGACGGGTCCGGTTGTGGAGCACGTTGTCGGAGCAGAGGCGCAACGGGAAGAGCCGCTGGATCTGCCGCAGCGTCTTCCTCGCGGCGGTGGCGTCGTGGTAGGGGCCGAAATAGCGCGCCCCGTCGCGGTGAAAGCGGCGCACCACCGTGATGCGCGGGAAATCCTCGTGCGGGTCTATGCGCAGGCTAAGGTAAGTCTTGTCGTCCTTGAGCCGCACGTTGTAGCGCGGCTTGTGCTGCTTGATCAGGCTGTTTTCAAGCAGCAGCGCCTCCTTCTCCGTGGCGACGACCAGATACTCAATGGACACCACGCGCCGCATCAGGAATTTCACATTGGCGCGGGTGTCTGTCTCGTTGCAATAGCTGCGGATACGTGCGCGCAGGTTCTTCGCCTTGCCCACATAGAGAATGTGCCCGGCGGCGTCCTTCATGATATAGCAGCCGGCCTGCGTCGGCGCGTCGGCCGGACTGACGGATGGCGACTCGGCAGCATCCGATTCAGGCTGTTTCGGTTCGTCAGGCATGGCGAAGAGAATACCATACAAGTAGCGGGATTGATTGCGGAAAGAAGCAGAAGCGTCATCCTGCCGCGTTTCTTGCGCCACCGCGAATGAAGATAGCATTGACATGGGGAAGTTCGGGCGCTAGAATTCACGCGTTCTCAGAATGATCTTGTCTTGGTTTGAATTGCTTGGGTGGAGGGTTTTCAAGAGGCATGAGGATGCCATGATATTCGGGGATATCAGGACACCAAATGGGGCACGGGATCAGGGTGGCGATGCACGCCGGGTAAAGCAATGATCTCAAAACGACGAACGATTACGGTCAGGCACCCTTACCTGTGTTCCCCATACCTTCAAGAATATAGACAGCTTAACGGTGCAGGCCAGAAAGGGCAACGCATCCTGTTGTCCACTGCATTCTGCATGTACACGCTCAATGAGTTCTAACTCAAGAATGCGCGGCAAGTCTTGCAAACTGTGACACGGAAGGGCGACTCACCATGCACCTCAGGAGTATGTTTGGAGCAACGACGAAGCTGGTGCTGCTCCTGGCGCTG
>CAIJOU010000711.1 GCA_903822375.1 Candidatus Hydrogenedentota bacterium | reverse complement strand
TGGCAAGTAGCCGAATGGAACTACGACTTGGACAGTCTTCCACCAACAACGGCGGCGGTGCTTGTTCATGCTCTGCATGGATGGATAAACACCACGAAACGCATTGGATGCAAATCTGTTCCATCTCGGGAATATGGCCTTATAGATCCAGAATTCTGGCACCGTCCGCCATACAATCCGACTATCTTGGCATTGATCAACCGCGGGTTTCTCTCTTCCTCCAGGGACTGTGCGTCTCTTAGTCTCACTCTAAAGGGAGCCTGGTGTGCCCTCCAACCGACGGAATTCCTTGCGGAAATACTTGAGGAACACCGTCCGGAAGAAGTCGAACAAGCCGTCCATCTCCTTCTGCAAGCCCATAACGAGAACCGACTATAACCATGAGCATTGTGGCCAGGTCTCCCAATGTTACGGACATCTATGAAAGTTTCCAAAGGCTCGTTCCGGGCTTCGAAGAGATAACTTCCCAGCCCGGGCGCACAAAAGGCTATTTGAAGGCGTCTATTTGGGCAGAACGCAGCACAATACTTTCTGCGTTCAACAACAAGGAGAACGAACATGACGAACACCAAAGAAACCCCTCAGACCAAAGAGCAAGAAGACCTCTACACGAAGTTCGCGGGGTGGAAGGAGAAAGAGCGCCATGGTTTCGGGCGCTTCTTCGGCGCAACCAAGAAACGCGTCAAGGTGGGTGACGTCGAAGGGTACTTGGCGTGTATGATGGACCGTGAACCGGCTGGCGGGCACTTTCACCGTGCGGTTGTGAAGTACGCCTTTTTCGAGACGGCCAAGGAGGCGACGGATTGCGCCTACGGTTGGTATCTGTCTGCAGTAGGCGGCAAGAAGACTGGCGCTTCGTACCCGGTGCGTAAAATCGAATACGCTGTAATCCCTGCTGCAATCCTGAAGGACCAGTGCAATATTCCGGTTACGGTTCCGGAGTCCGTCGTGGCCATTGAAACTGTGCCTGACACTACCACAGCAGTACAGGCCAAAGGGAAACGCAGCCCCTATGCAGTCTTGCGTAAGATTGCGCGTCGCTGCTGGGGCAGGATCGCGAGCGCATTGCCCACCTTCTTTTCCTTGTCATCGCGGGCCAAACCGGAGGCCCAAGCCCAGTAGTCGCTCCTGTGTGCGACACTGATACTCCGGATTACATAGAACTGGCGCGGCCTTAACGGGTTCGCGCCCGTTCCTTTTCCCGTTCCTTTTCCGGTTCGTCCAGGCTTTTCTCGTTGATCCATTGTCTCAGGGCGTCATCGTCTGTTTTTGCGAGTGCACAGAAATGGCGTGCGGACGCCTTCTGACGGCGCGCGGCGCGTTCTATCTCTTCTTGGAATTGTTTGGGTAGCTTTTCCATGTCCAACACACACGGAGTGAAGAGGGGTTAATAAACTTTTCGCAAAGAATATAAATGACCCTTCCTCGTACGATCATCAGACAGTACAAACATGGGTTCATATCACCATACGGCCATAGGGTCGCGAGACCACATGACTGTATGCCCAAGTGACCGAACTACCGTACTGTCCGAAGGTGTTACCGAATGAAAACATGCCATACCATCGCAATCTTCAGCCACAAAGGAGGCGTTGGAAAAACCACAACCGCCATCAACCTGGCGGCCAGCCTCGCCCATGCGCATAAGAAGCGGGTATTGGTCGTGGACATGGATCCACAAGCAAACGCCACGCGGGCACTGTTGGGACGGGAACTGACCGACAACGCGCCTTCTATTCGGACCATTCTTTCCGCGGAAGCAGGCGCTCCAATACACCTCGGCAAGGTGCTCCTACCCACCTCATTAGACACACTTCATATCATTCCCGCGGACATCAGCCTGTCGGAAGCTGAACTGAAGCTTACAAACCGGCCGCGCCGGGAATTCCTGCTGCACAATGCTTTGCAGGAACTCACTGGTTATGACTACATCGTGATTGATTGCGCCCCGAGTCTCGGAATCCTTTCATTGAATGCGCTCACGGCGGCCGACGGCATAATTATCCCCTGCGAAACCCAGTTTTTGAGCCTTCGCGGGCTTCATTATGTGCTGGATTTGCTCTCCCTGGTGAGAAGCAAGCTCAATCCGAACCTGCGTATTCTGGGAATTCTGCCAACCAAGTTTTACGTGCTCAGCATGTCGAATCGAGAAGTCCTTCAGTATTTGATGACACAACAGGCGGCGGTGCCTGTCTTTCATCCTATTTCCAGGGACGTTCGAGCCGAGGAGGCGCCGAACCACGGGTTGCCTCTGATCTTATATGCGCCGGATTCGCGTGCTGCCCAACAATTCGTAACGCTTTCTACGGAGGTGATCAAGCGATGCCACGGCTAAAACTGGATATTTTCAGCACACACACAGACACACCAGAAGCGGTGCCAAGGGAGAATATGACGATCGCTAAAGTGCCCGACGAGGTTCCGGCAAAGCCCATCCGCGAGTTGGCAACAGACAGTTCAGCCAAAACGGAATCCCCAATATTCATCCCGGTAGGGTTCACGGGCGAGTTGGCTGCGTTGGAGGAGGCCGTGTTTCGATTACGGCAAACGGGCCACCGACAGGCTTCGAAGTCCGCCATCATCAGAGCTCTTATAGTCTTGCATGAGAGAGAGTTGGAGAGAATATACGTGGAAAGCAACAGCGGGCGCGAGCCAACGAAGGCTGCGCCCGCCAATCTATGAAAACCGGAATGGGCCTACTCGAGTTAGCCTTCCGGTTTAACCGATGACGACTGATTCAATGAGAAAAGCCCTATCACGTAGTATCGCAAACGATTCCAAGCGGCAGAAACATTGCGTTTGGGTGTGGCTGCCGGAAACGATGCACTTTCCAGTTCGGATTCCGTGCCATCGATGTTTACAACGGGCGCTGTGGTTCCGTATCGGATTCTTTGGCGTGGGCCTGGGCCGCGACTGTCCGAAAGAGCGAAGCGGGAATACTTTTGTGTTCGAGTTTCCATGCCGGACGCGACAAACTGGCCTCTTTTGCGCCCACAGCTGACCGGGGCCAAAGATGCATCAACTGTAGGTCGACAAATAAGGATTAGTCTTTCCACAGCGTTACGAATAAGTTCAGCCGGGAATATTTCCAGCATGACGTTCTCACATTGAAGCTCGCTTTCAAGGGCAACACGCAGGCCCTTCAACGTTAATCCAAGGGTTTTCCGGTCTTTCGAAACGCGCAACAGCCCATGCGGTTTATAGCCGTCCGCAATGGTGAACATATCAGGCACAAACCAAAGCGAAGGGTGAAAATAACCATCGTTTGCGCAATCAAGGCTCCCTGGTTCAGGGTTCCAAAAGCATGTGAGCCATTTGTGGAGCACGTTTCTTAGAGTGTTGGACTCTGTCTGCAACAGGTTCGGCATTTCAGCATATAGGGCTTGATGTTCCTCTTGGGTCATGGCCTTTTCGGTAAGGCGGATCATTTCT
>CAIJOU010000710.1 GCA_903822375.1 Candidatus Hydrogenedentota bacterium | reverse complement strand
CCACCCAGAACACGAAGTTGCCGATGTAGACGCCCCACCCGACCGGGTGGCCCAGCCCCGAAACGCCCATGCCGGTGTTGACCTGGTAAGTCCAGCAGGTGAAGGCCCAAAGAATGGTTGTCGCGAGCAGCGCCAACGCCACCACGTAACCCGCGCGCGGCGGGCGCAGCGGGGCCAGTATGGTCTCGTTGATGTCGCTGTATTGGCGCTCGTGCTCCACCAAGGGTTCCTTCAGGTGTCGGGGACAACTTTCATCAGAGCATATCGGCAACCGGGGCTGTCTGTATTCCGGACAAAGGACCAAAAGGACTCAAGGGACGAAAAGGACACGTACAGCTTCTTTCTTCTTGTGCAGCATTTGGCCGTCCCTTTCGTCCTTTCTGTCCTTTTCGTTCTTCCTTCTTCCACTTATGCCTCCGTCCGCTTGATCCGGCGGAGATAGGTCACGCCGGGCTTTGTGTTCAGGTCCTCCAGCACGTGGTACCGCCGCGGGTCGCGGCGCGTCAGTTCTGACACGGCGGACTTCGGATCCAGCAAATCGCCGAAGAGGATCGCCCGGGTGGGGCAGGACTGTGCGCAGGCCGGCTGTATTTCGCCGTCGCGCACGGGCCGGTCCTCGATCCGGGCGCGGTGCTCGCCCTGGCGAATGCGCTGGATGCAGAAAGTGCACTTCTCCATGACGCCGCGGGCACGCACGCTGACCTCGGGATTCAATTGCAGATTCAGCGGTTCCTCGAATTTGACGTCGAACCAGTTGAAGCGCCGCGCCTTGTAGGGACAATTGTTGGAGCAGTAGCGCGTGCCGATGCAGCGATTGTAGACTTGGGCGTTCAGCCCCTCCTCATTGTGCACGGAGGCGTACACGGGACACACCGGCTCGCAGGGCGCGGCGTCGCACTGCTGGCACATGCAGGGGATGAATCCCATGCGCTTCGGATTCTGCGGGTCGCGGTAGGGAACCACCTGCAGCCACGCGCCCTCGCGGCCTTCCCGAAGCCGCTTCTCACCGCGCACGTTGATGTTGTTTTCCGCGTAGCAGGCCACCGCGCAGGCGCCGCAGCCGTTGCAGCGGGCCAGGTCGACCACCATGGCCCAGCGATGCTCCTTGTACTGTTTGGGCGGATAGGCGTCCACCTTCGGATCGAAGCCCTCCGGCAGCGGCAGCCGCACGTTTTCCCCGTCGCCGGGTTTCATTTTGGCGAGTTCATCCAGCGGCACCCACTGGAGGATGGGCCGGCCCTGCTGGTCCTGCGTGGCGCTCGCGCAAATCAACGGGTCTTCCCGGCCTGTCTTGCGCAGGGTCACCATCGGAAACGGGCTGTCCCCGGCCGTTTCCCGGAGGAGGCCGAATGCATTGGCGCCGCGGTGCGCCGCGTTGCGTCCCAGTGCGGTGTGCCCCTGCCCGAAGGCAATGGCCACCGTGTCGGGCGACACCTCCTGTGTGACGCGCACCGGCGCCTCCGCCACGCCGCGGTCGGTCTTCAGTTCCAGCACCTGGCCGTCGGTCAACCCGAGCTTTGCGGCGCGTTCGGGGTGGATGTCAATCCAACTGCCCCACACGTTGAACGTAGTGGGGTCCGGCGCTTCCTGCAGCCAGCCGCGGTTGGCCGTCCGCCCGTCGAAGAGCGCAACCGAGGGCCACGCCCACAGGCGGGCCGTTGAGGGGTCGGCGGCTCCGAAACTGAGCGGCGTCAATGCCAGCGAGGCCGCTTCGGGGCGGAGTGTGACCGCAACCGGCGGCAGGTTCTCCCAGACGCCGCCCGCGCGCAGGGCGTTGCGCCAGAACGCGTCAGGGTCCTGGTCCGGCATGACGCGTTTTGCCAGCGCGCGCCAGTTGCGGCGGAGCCATTCTTGGGTGTCCGGGGCGGGCGTGTCATGGCCCTCCTGCAGGAGCGGCTTTTCGGCGACCTTGGTGAATCCGAGCAGAATGTCCCCAACGGGCTGCGTGTCAAACATGGGCGCCATGGTCGGCTGGAGCAGCGCGTGCACACCCTCCATGGGGCTGTAGTCACCCCAGGATTCGAGCGGTGAATGGGTCGGCAAGACCCAGTCCGCCAGTTTGGAAGTCTCATCGGGCATGGTGCCCATGTAAATGACGGTCCCGGCGCGCCGGATGTGCTCCGCCGCCCCCGGGATGCTGTACGCCGGGTTGGCATCGCAAATGATTAGCGTGTCTTCGGGTGTGACCTTCTCCAGGAAGGCCTGCACCTGCCCGTGCGTGGCCGTTTGGCTGACGGCGTGGGGGCGTGAGAAATCAACGGTCTGGCCCACACGGCCCGCCACCCAGTTGAGCAGCGCCGCGGCCACGGCGGTCTGATAGGCCGCACGGCCCGTTTCGCCCGCCGGTCCGGCCAGCGCGACGCTCGCCGGCGCATGGACAAACGCGTCGGCCCATGCCTCAATCTGTGCGGTGGTAACGCATCCGGACAGCGACGGCGGCACGGTGGCCGCATCGAACGCCGCGATCAACGGCGCAATGGGTTCGGCCGGCACGGCGGCCCAGCCCTTGCGCACAATGGCGGACAGCATGGCCATGGCGACCCAGTACTCGCCGCCCGCCGGACTCTGGACATACTCATCGGCGTTCGCCGCGGTCATGGACAGGCGCGGACCCACGTAAACCATCCGGCCCAGCGCGCCGTCCTTCAGGGTGCGCAGGGAGGCGAATTGGTTCGCATAGCCCACGGGCGACACCCAGCTTTCGAGGAAGTCCGCGGCAAAGCTGACGACCATGGAGCAGTCTTCAATCTGATAGTCGGGCACGGCCGCCGTGCCGAAGACCGATTCATGGGCGGAGCGCAGCGCCTCGTAATTGAACGGTTCGTAAAAGACAATTCGATCGGAGCCGAAGGCCCTGACGAAGGACTGCATGATTTCGGCCAGTGCGCCGCTTTGCAGGCCGCTCATCAGCGCGATCCTGCCGGTCGTTGTCTTGATGTGGTTGCCGATGGGCTCCAGGGTCATGGCCCACATGGGATTCTCGGGTGCCCCGCCCTTGGGCCGGTGGGTGATCTCTTTGAGCCGGTCGGGATCATACTGTCCCTGAACGGAGGACTGGCCGCGGGCGCACAGCCCGCCGCGGTTCACCGGGTGGCCCGGATTGCCCTCTGCCTTGGTCACGCGACCGTCGCGGTGCCACAGGTGCATGCCGCATCCGGCCGGACATTCCCGGCAGGTCGAGGCGAAGTGGCTCCAGACTCCGGGTGTGGTTTCTTCCGGCGGTATCACGTAGGGGATGAGTTTGTTCCAACTCTTGGCGGACATGCCCGAGGCGAAAAATGCGCCTCCGGCCGTTTGCAGGAATCTCCTTCGCGACACTCCCGACATGCGACACCTCTGCGTGAATGTTCGTTCCCGCCTTAAACAAAATGCGTACAGACAGGGACCATCAGCTTAAGAACAGCCAAAAAGCGCCGATCATTCCCACTTTGACACCTGGGGCGTTTTGCGAATCGCACGCGCAGGACTTTCAGGCGCAAACCGGCGCTTCGCCGGCGGCGCCCCATGCGCCTGCACCCGACGCCATGATAAAATGGGCCGCAGGTGGCACCCATTCCAACCCCCGTCGAATCGGGGCATGCTCCATGAAGGGAACCGTTGCCGTGCTGCACCGCGCCGAGCTGGCCCGAAGAATCGAACACACCCTGTTGCGTTCCCATGCATCCCAGGAGGACATTGCCCTCCTGTGCGATCAGGCCGTGGAGAACGGCTTTCGAATGGTGTCCATCAACCCGGCCTGGGTCTCCTTCTGCGCGCGGCGGCTTGAGGGTACGGCCGTGGGTGTGGACGCCTGCGTGGGGTTTCCGCTCGGCGCCACCACGGCGCGCGTCAAGGTGGAGGAGGCGCGCGAGGCCGTGGACAACGGTGCCACCGAGATCGACATGGTCATCAACATCGGCGCGCTCAAGTCCGGTTACGGCGCGTTTGTCGAGAAAGAAATCAGCGCCGTGGTCGAGGCGGCGGGTGTTGCGGCGGTGAAGGTCATCCTTGAGACAAGCTGCCTTACCGACGACGAGAAGGCGGCCGTCTGCGAAATGAGCGTTCGCGCGGGAGCGGCCTATGTAAAGACCTCCACGGGATTTGCCCAGGGCGGGGCGACGGTGGAGGATGTGGTCCTGATGCGCGGCGTGGTCGGCGGACGGCTCGGCATCAAGGCCGCCGGCGGCATCCGCAACTGCGCGGACGCGCTTGCACTCATCGAAGCCGGAGCCACGGTCCTCGGAACCAGTGCGGGCATTGCCATCATCGGGGAGCTTGCCGGGTAGGACCGTGCAGTCACTGCTCCATCACGTGAATGGCGGGCAGGTTTCGGTGCAGCCCGTCGCAGTCCAGGCCGTAGCCGACCACGAAGTGGTCGTCGATGGAAAAGCCGGTGTAATCGGGCTGAACCGGCACCACGCGTCGCGACGGCTTGTCGAGCAGCGCGCACAGGGCCAGTGACGCCGGATCGAGGCCGCGGAGCCGTTCGAGCAGCGCCTCGACGGTGCGGCCCGTGTCGACAATGTCCTCCACCACGATGACATGCCGGGCCGTCACTTCAAGGTCTTCCGCGCGGGACAGCGCAACGCTCCCGGTGCTCCGGGTGCCGGCGTAGCTGCGGGCCTGGACAAAGTCGAGTTCCAGTTCCATCGGGAGCGACCGCGCAAGATCGGCGACAAACAGGGACGCGCCCTTGAGCACCGCCAGCAGCAGCGGGCGTTTGCCCGTGTAACGGACCGTGAGTTCGCGGCCCAGTTCCTCCACGCGTGCGGCAATGGCCTCGGCGGTTATCAGGGGCTGTTCACTCACCCGCATGGCGCACCTCCACTTCGATCAGATTCTCGGTTTCATCCGTGACGGCCGCATCGACCGACGGCACATGGCCCACCACCCACAGGATGGTCCCGCCCGCCGTCAGCAGTGGAACCTTGTCGCGCAGCGGTTCAGGCACGCCCCGGTCCACGAAGTAGTCTTGGAGTTTCTTGGTGCCGTTCAGGCCCAACGGACGAAAACGGTCGCCGGGGCGGCGTGTCCGCATGTGCAGCGGACCGGAAACCCGCGCCGCGTCAAACACCTGCCGCAACGGGGTGCACCATGCCTTTGCCCCGCCCGGCGGCAGCGCAGCCGCCGATTTCAGCGTTACGCAGAATACATGGTCCAATGCGGCTGTCTCACCGGGCACGGCCAGCGCCTGGTCCTCCGGCGGTCTTTTCGGCTGCAGGTGCGTGAAGGAAATGGCGCCGCGCCCGCGGTAAAGCAGGTTGCCGCCGCCAATATCCCAATTGTCACCCACTTTTGCGTTCCGCAAGAAACCGAACTCCGCGCTGTCAATGTGCGCCCAACTGACCGTGCCGCCGACCCGTTCGAACTGTCTCACCCACCAGCGGCGGCGCAGCGCGGGATGCAGTCTTTCCAGCGCCGCGATGGGGACCTGTTCCGGCGTTTCCGGCCCAAGGCCGAGGCGGGCGCATTCCCTGTCCAGCAGCTCCTCCAGGAGCGCGTTGTCGTAGCGTTGCGCACGGGCAAGTCCCGCGAGCGTGTCGCGGATGACCGGGTTGTAATCCCTCGCCAGTTCGGGCATCAGTTCGTGGCGGATGCGGTTGCGCCGCGCTTGCTCCGGATCCGCGTTGCTCGCGTCCTCGCGCCAGACGATCCCGCGTTTCTCAAGCCAGTGGCAAAGTTCGTGGTGGTGGCATTCGAGCAGGGGGCGAATGATGCGCACGACGCCCTCCATGCGCAAGGGCAGCATGCCGGCCAGTCCGCGGCCCGCCGTGCCGCGCAGCACGCGCATCAGCACGGTCTCCGCCTGGTCGTCGAGGTGATGTCCGAGGGCCACCGTGCGGCAGCCCGTTTCTTCCGAAACCTGACGCAAAAACGCGTAGCGCGCGCGCCGCGCATGGTCCTCAAAGGAGCGGCCCGCGGCGCGGGCCTCGGCGGCCACGTCCGCACCGCCCGCATGGAAGGGCACACCCAGCCGTGTGGCCATGTCCCGCACGAATTCGGCGTCACGGGTGCTCTCACCTTGGCGCGTGTGATGGTCGAAGTGGGCCACCTCGACACGGTATTCGAGCCTCGCAAGAATATGCAGGAGCGCCGAGGAGTCGGCGCCGCCGGACACGGCGGCAATCACGCGCTGTTTGGGTTCCAGCAGCGCGTTGCGCATAATGACGCCGCGCACGGTGTTAAGCAGTCTGTCGTGTGAATGTTTCATCAGGCGCCCCGGCCGCGTTGCCCATCGGCGGCGACCATGGGGCATTGTACTACACGAGGAGGCCCGGGACATGCGCGCATGGCGCTTTCATCAGGCGGGGAACATTGAGAATCTTGTGCTGGAAGAGGCTCCTGATCCGGAGCCCGGCCCGGGAGAGGCGCTGGTGCGCATCGCAAGCGCCGCGCTGAATCCGGCCGACCGCTATCTCGTGCAGGGGCAGTACCCGCGGGCGGGTGCGCCGCCGTTCACCCCCGGACGGGACGGCGCGGGCGTGGTGGCAAAAGCCCCCGCCGGCGGACGATTCAGAGAGGGCGACAGCGTGTGTGTGCTGGGCGGGCTCACGGGCATATCCAGACAGGGCACACTGGCCGAATACACGGCCGTTCCCGAGGAGTGGCTGGCACCCATTCCCGACGGCTGGACCCTGGACGAGGCCGCCGCAGGGCCGCTCACCCATCTGACCGCCTGGCGGGCGCTGGTGGTGTGCGGGCATTTGGCCGCCGGAGAGACGGTCCTGGTCACGGGGGCCTCCGGCGGGGTGGGTTCGGCTGCGGTCGCATTGGCATCCGCTTTGGGCGCGCGGGTGGTCGCGCTCTCCCGGGACGCGGCACGCCGGTCAGCCCTGACGGACTGCGGTGCGGCGCTTGTGGTGGATGCGGCGGCCGCGGACTTGGACAAGGCACTGAAGAACGCCCTGGGTGCCGAGCGTCCCGCGCTCGTGGTGGAAAACCTTGGCGGCCCTTGGCTGGACTTGGCGGCGCGATTTGCCGCACCGGGCGGACGGATCATGGTGGTGGGCCTGCTTGCCGGACTGGCCGCCGAGATTACGGTCGGCCTGCTCATCCATAAGAATTTGAAAATAGAAGGGTTAAGTGTCAGTTGTTTCTCCCCGGAGGAAGCCCGGACGGCGTGGAGCGAGGTGGTGCGCCTGCTGAACGGCACGAATAGACGCCCCCCTATCGGCTGCGCGGTGGGATTTGAGGATGTTCAGGCGGGTTTTGCCCGCCTGGCGCAGGGCGTCTTCGGCAAAGTGGTCGTCCGGGTGAGTGCCCCATGACGCCACAATATATGGTGGTACTCATGCCCGGTTTGACGAAAAGACACAACAAAACGCTTGACAATACCCGAGTAGAGTGCTACAATCCTTTCTGTTGAAAGAAGCGCCGAAGGCCGTTCTATGGTCAATACGGTTTCGGCGTGTTCTGCGATTTGTGTTCATGGCGAGAAGGAGCAGCGCCCCGACGAGTGGTCGGTTGGGGTCAGGCCGTCTCGTTGAAGCAGGGAACTACATCACGACCGACGTATAATTTTCGAGGCGAAAGGAGGTATGAGCATCATTCAGCCCAAAGGGCTTAACCTCGTTATTTCGGTCGACTCCTAAAGTGATGTGCCAATAAAGCGACCGCCGCATGCGTGGCAGGTCGTGCGTCCGCAAGGGCGCAAGAGAGTAATAAACAAGACTTAGAATGGGAGATAACGTACAATGCGTACGCTTACAACTTTGGTTATTGCAGCGCTGGTACTGAGTATGGCCGGCGTGGCGGTTGCCGAACTTCAGAACGTTGAAGTCGGTGGCAAGCTGCAGATTCGCGGCAACTACTGGCGCTTGGACAATTTCGGCGCCACGTCTTTCGTCGAACAGCGCACACAGTTGAACGTGAAGGCTGACTTCACGAACGACGTCAGCACGTTCATCGAGTTCGACAGCTATGGCGATTGGGGCCAGGGCTTCCGCTCCAACTACCTGACGGGCATTGACAGCCGCGGCGGCGCCGATGTCAACCTGTACCAGGCGTACATCAACGTGAAGAATCTGTGGGGCACCCCGCTGAGCCTTCGCGTCGGCCGCCAGGAACTGGTGTTCGGCAGTGAGTTCCTTCTTGGCAACAACAACGCCGGCCCGTTCTTCACCGGCCTGTCCTATGACGCCATCCGCCTGAGCTTCGCCAATGACATGTTCAAGGCTGATGCCTTCGCCGCCAAGCTTGCTGAGTCCTTCCAGAACTTCGGCAAGGGCGACGTCGACCTGTACGGCATCTATGGCAGCTACATCGGCATCGAGAATGTCACCATCGACGCGTACGGCCTGCTTGTTCAGGACAACACCGTCGTCGGCAAAGACATCGACATCTACACCTTTGGCCTCCGCGGAGCTGGCACGATTAGTGGTTTTGACTTTGATGCAGAAGTTGCCTATCAGATGGGCAGCCAGGACGGCTGGCCGTCGGCTTGCCCGCTCGGCTTCGGCGAAGCCAATGTTGACTACGGCACGTTTGCTGCCAATGCAGAGCTCGGCTACACGTTTGACATGGCGTGGCAGCCCCGCGTATTCGGCAAGTTCGCCTACTTTGGCGGCGGCGACCCTGATCGCGACTGCTGGTCCAATGACCGCACCCTGCCGTTCAACCGCCTGTTCTCGGACGTGAGCTACAGCCCGTTCCTTGACACCCAGCGCAACCTGACCAACCTGTTCTACTACGGCCTTGGCGTTCAGGTCATGCCGACCGAGTGCGTGTCCCTGAAGCTGTCGGGTGCGCTCCTTGACATGGACAACAGCACCCACGAGCAGTCCAGCTATGGTTGGGAAGTCGCCCTGTCCGGCACCTATCACTACAGCGAAGACCTGGCCTTCAGCGCCGGTTACTCGCACTTCTTTGGCGCCGACACGGACAAAGACAGTGGCTGGTGCGACCCGAGCGTTCCGAAGAACAACTTCGACTACTTCTACGCTCAGACCGAGATCAAATTCTAATTCTGCACACGCAGCCTGAAGTTCAACCCCCCGCGGGAAACCGCGGGGGGTTTCTTTTTGGGGCCGTCAGCCTGTCGCGACCGTACGAAGCGGTACGCTCCTTCACCAAAACTACGCGGTGGTAGCTTCGCGGGGGCGCCTGTTTCCAGCCCGGCCTCCGAAGATCATGCGGCCGCGGCATCCGCCCTTTGCCCCCTGCCATCGGCCAAACAGGGCCATTTTGGCCATTTCCGGGGCGTTTTGTACCGTGAACCGCACGCAGTGCCGGCGGCATATCGGCTGGCGGTCATCGTCCCCCTTTACGAATGGCACGGGCATTGCTACACTGTGGCCTACGAGATCGTTTGAAGCGGCTCAAATTCTATCCAGTCGAATCACTGCGGTTGCGGTCCACTTCCAGGCACCGAAAGGAGGGATGACGGCCACGAGCACTCTGCCGGTATCGCACACACCGCTTGAATGTCCATAGCACGGTTGGGCGCATATCCACGCCCGCAAGAGAACCACAACCATAGCATCATGACAAGGAGACCACGCATTATGCGTTTCAAGAAACTGCTGTTCCTCAGTGTGCTCGCAACCATCGCGGGCAGCGCTGCCTGGGCGGAACTCCAAAATGTGGAGGTAAGCGGAAACCTCCGCATCCGCGGCAACTATTACAACTACGACTCGCTTCCCGACCAGTCCTTTGTCGAGCAGCGCACCCGCCTCGGCGTCAAGGCCGATTTCACCAACGACATCACGGCGTTTGTGGAGTTCGACAGCTGGAACGCCTGGGGCGACAACTTTCGCTCGGACTACCTGAACGGCATTGACCGCCGCGGCGGGGCCGACCTGAGCCTCTACCAAAGCTACATTGAGGTCCGCAACCTCTGGGGCGCCCCGCTGACCCTCAAGGTCGGCCGCCAGGAACTCAAGTTCGGCGACCAGTTCCTGGTCGGCGTCAATGACGCCTCCAGCTACTTCCGCGGCCTTTCTTTTGACGCGGTG
>CAIJOU010000709.1 GCA_903822375.1 Candidatus Hydrogenedentota bacterium | reverse complement strand
TCCGGGGAGAACGCCACGGAGGTTACCCAGTCTGCTTCGGTGAAGGCGCCGAGTTCGGCGCCCGTTGCCACGTTCCACAGTTTTGCAGCACCATCCCAAGACCCGGTGAGCGCCTTGGTCCCGTCCGGGGAAAAGGCCACGGAGGTCACCCAGTCCGCATGCCCGGTGAAGGTGTGCAGTTCGGCACCCGTTGCCGCGTCCCACAGTTTCGCTGTGTTGTCACTCGACCCGGTGAGCACCTTTGTCCCGTCCGGGGAAAACGCCACGGAGGACACATACCATGTGTGGCCGGCAAAGGTGCGCAGTTCCGCGCCCGTTGCCGCGTCCCACAGCTTCGCCGTGTTGTCGAGATAGCCCGCCCCGCTGAGCAGCTTAGACCCGTCCGGGGAGAACGCCACCGCGCGAACGGCGCCGGTATGTCCGGTGAAAGTGCGAATGAGATCACCCGTCCCGAGATCAAACAGACGCAGTTTGCCGTCGCCCGACCCGGTGAGGAATTTGGTCCCATCGGGGGAGCAGGCCACATTCGAGCTAAGCGGTCCGTAACCGTACTGGACAACCGGGGTGGAAACGTTATCCTTCCCAAAAGTCTTATCCGCGCCCGGGGCCTGCAACGCACTTTCCGAAGCCGCCGCCAGAGCCGCGGCCGAAAACAGCAATATGACCCCCATTATTCGAACGCCCATCCTGGAAAGACCTGTCTGTGACATGCCACATCTCCTGTCGCCAAGGGTGCGCCGCCCCGTTTTCAGCCCGACACCCTGACCTAACCCTTATTCTAGTGCCCGAATTCACCGGACACAGGACAACCGCAAGATTTCTTTGGCGACTACGGTCAGTTGTAGCCCCGTATCTTATTATACCCGATTGTTCAAACAATATAACGTGTCCGCGGCGGTCAACAGGAAGGTGACTCGAAAAACAGGGCAGAAGGCATAAAGTCGCGAAAGGGGCCGGCACAGCGGCCGCACTTCACTGATATTGCATGGACACAACGCCCGGCGTTGCGCGTGACCTGCCTGCCCAATCTTGAAAGACGGTGGTGAGACAGATGTAGCACGAGTTGATGTCCATGGGTGCTACCGTTGCCCGTCTTGGGTGTCAAGAGGATGGCGGCGGAAACAACAAGTCAAATGGTGGGGACGCGGAATGAAGAACGGGGCTGCCAGGAAATCCCGGCAGCCCCGTGTGTTCCTTACAGGCAGGCCTAACGGCGGCGCTTGCGCAGGAGCGTGGCGCTGGCTGTGGCCATGGCTCCCGCGACCGCAATGAGTCCAACAAGCCCGGCTGCGGGCATGGGGGGACCCACAGAAAGCGTGCAGACCTGGAGAATGCTTTCGGTGTTGTTGTCCAAAATGAACACGGCGTAAACGCCCGCGTAGTCTATCTGGAAGTCACGGAGCACCAGTTCGCCACCGTCGCTATAGCTGTAGGTGGGCTCGATGGGATAGCCGTTGAACTGCCAATCGTACGTCACGGGCTGGAAGCCGCCGGTGGTTTGCAGGCGCAGCGTGTAGGTGGAGCCGGCCGCCACGGTGTCGGTGGTTGGCAGGGAAAGGACCGGAACAATACGCGGAGCCAGACTCAACGTGGCCTTGTTGGACTCGTAGGAACCACGATCGTCCCTAACCACACAGTAGTACTTGCCTGCATCGGCTGCGGACACATGCGCAAGCGCAAGCGTGTTGGCGTCCCCGCCGGTGGCGGTGCGTATCGACGCCACTTCACGATACCACTGGTAGTGCTTGGTGCCGCGGCCGCCCGTGGCAACAACGTGCATCATCACGTCGTCACCGTAGTATTTCTTCTGCGATTGCGGCTGGGGCGAGATGGTGACAACGGTGCCCACATACAAAGGCTTTTCGGCGTACGCCGTTGTGCCTGCGGAGTTGGTCACCGTGCAGCGATAGACCCCTTCATTGGCATCGACCAAGTTGGTGAACGACAGCGTTGCTCCGGTGATGCCTGTCACGTTGGGCGCGGTGATGCTTGCGCCGTCTTTTGTCCACAGGTAGGTCAGCGGCCCGTGGGCACCCGTGATCTGGGCCTCCATCGTGGCGGAGGAACCCGGCGGCACAACACCACCGCTCGGGGTCACGATAATGTCACTTACGATCAACGGGTCGTTGGGGTTGGTGTGAGCCAAATACTCCTCCAGGTTCGTGTTCCCGTCTGCGTCCGGGTCCAACTGGGCATCGAACGGATTTATGGGATTCAGCCCATACTGCACTTCCCATCCGTCGGGCATGCCGTCGCCGTCCGTGTCCGCATTGGTGGGATCCGTGTAGTACCGCACCTCGTCATAGTCGCTGATTCCGTCACCGTCGCGGTCTGTGTTTCTGGGCGGTGCCGGTGTGCACGCACCCAAATCGTCCACAATCACACCGCGCGCGCGCAGGATGGCGATACTTCCGCAGTCAACCGGCGGCCCAAGAACGGTGCCCAAGAAGACGTAGTCGCCGTTCTGAATCCCGGGGTTGCTGACCAGTCGGCTGAAATCGGGAATCGTGTTCCCGCCCGCCGCCAGCATGTGAAGGTTGACAAGGGACTGCACCCCGGCGAGACTTCTCATTCCGGTGAAATTGACGGCCAGCCGTTCCAGTTTCGTGAGCACGTGGAGATTGTAGAACCCGGTATCGCCGATGTTATTGTTGTCCAGAGCGAGGCCGGTCAGATTGGTCAGGCCCATAAGGGCAGTGGTGTCAGTAATAAGATTCTCACGCAGGTCAAGCCAAAGCAGGGTCGTCAACCCGGCAAGCGGGCTGATATCGGCAATCTTGTTTCTCCAAAGGTCCAGCTTCGTCAGATTGGGCAAATGGCCCGCCATCGGGGAGAGATCCACCACCTTGTTGTTGGCCAGGCTGATGCCTCGAAGTGTTGTGATCCCCGTAAGCGGGGTCACGTCCACGACCTGGTTGTCCGTCAGGAAGATGTGCGTCAGGCTTGGCAGACCGGCCAGCGGGGCAAGATTGGCCACGCTGTTTCCCGTAAGGTCAAGCACGCGAAGGCTGGTGCAGTATTCGATGCCGGTAAGATCAACAATGCCGGCCGAACTGACCCCCCCAACAATAATCTGGGTGCCGCTCGACGTCGCCGCAACGGACGCCGAGAGTCCGGGCGTTATGGTAATCGTGTACAGGTCCGCCGAGTGCGAAACCAGCGTGTAGGTTGTGCTGTCCCCCACAATTTTGAGCGTTGATCCATCGACAAGCGTGGTAAACCCGCTGACGTTCAGAACCGTCGCCCCAGCCTTGTGATATCCGTTCAGGCGTCCGTTCTTGGCGGGATTCATGGCATAGAACTCTTGAATCCCCGCCAAGTCGCCCTGCAGAAGGTCACCCGAAGGTTTGTTGAGTGTTCTTCGCAGTGCCGCATCCAGACTGGCATCTGGAATTGTTACCACCGCCTGTGCGGACGCACCCAGGCAGAATCCGAGAAATGTTGCTACAAGAAGTGATGCGAACCAACTCTTACTCATTTTCAAACCCCCTTGGCTGCGACCTGTCACATTGTCAACAATGTTCATTGGCTGTTCTGAAGCCTCCAGCGGAACCCCGACATCTTGGGCCCATGTTAGTATACATTAAAGCAAATTTGTAAGAAAATCAATGCTTTCACATGTCTGTCGCTTCATAACGATGGTCTTGGCAGCCCTTGACACCTTTCGCGAGAGGCAAAAAGATTGCCGTCTACGGCCCTCAACAGAACGAAAAGGTCGAGATTACGCGATTCTTGACCCCGCAATGACACAATTATCCGCCGCACACCGAGAATAATCGCTCTTGTGTAAAGTATACCCGATTATGCGTCCCGTTGCGTCAATTCCAGAACGGTGCTGCCGGAGATGCCGCAGTCTGGCGCATGGGGCGATTTCCATGGCCCCGAATGCACCGTCTGCACCGTTCGTGGGCACGCCGACAACCGGGGTGAGATTGCATAACCAGCCCGCGGCAGGCTTTGACACGGTGCATGGCAATGACCGTATAAGAACCGCAATTTTGGGGTACCAGACCACAGTGGGACCGTTCGCAAGCGTTGCACACGTTTCCATCACCGGCCTTATGGCGTCGGCATGGCCTTGATGAAGAGTCCCCCGATGACGGGCCGCGCCTGGAAACCAACCATTTTGCCAGTCTTGGTGTCGTACCAATCGGTAATGGGCACTCTGTCCGGCGTTTCCATGAGGAACTTGTACGCCGGTGCAATGAGCGCTTCAAAATCCTCCTTTTTCTCCGCCAGCGTGGCCGACCACACGAGCCAGTCGATCTTGGTGTAGTCCTTGCGGTTGTCGAGCGGCACGCCGTACAGGTTCTGCGATTTGAGGTAATGGGCCACCTCCCTGCGGGCCACGTCGGTCGGAAACAGGTTCAGGCCGAGCAGTTTGTCCCACACAAGGTTGTACTTCTGGCTCAAGGTGCCGGGTTTGTCGAATGCGAGACGGTAATGGTCGCCGTCATCGGCCATCTTTACCCACTTCTCCGCCATGCCCCCGGCCATGGCACGGTATTTGGCCGCATCGTCGGGCCGCCGGGTCGCCTCGCACAACTGGGAGAAAGCGCCGAGCGCGAGAATGGCCTTGGCCGACAGGTTCACGTTATGGGCCAGATGGCCCGCGAAGTCGTCGGTGCAAAGCTGGTTTTCGGGGTCAAGCCCCTTCTCCGCCAGGTATTCGGCCCAGCGCACCAACACCGGCCAGTACTGCTGCGCGAATTCGGCGTTGCCATCCTTCCTGGCCATGGCGCCCAGAAGCAGAATCATATTGGCGCTTTCCTCGACGGGCATCTGGTTCTTCTCGGTCTTCTCGCCGCCGCCGTAGACCTGGCCGTTTGCCAACGGGTAGGTGCCCAAGTCATGGGGTGCGAAGGGCCATTTCCAGCGGCCGGACTTGGCATAATCCATCACGGGCTTCATCTGTGCCGCCATGAGTTTCGTGTTGAGCAGCAGGAAGACCGGCCCGGCGGGATAGATCACGTCGACCGTGCTGATGCAGCCGTTGCTGAAATTCTCCTTGGGGAACATGACCGGCGCGCCGTCGCCGTCGGCGGCAAGCTTCTGCGCGGCCATGGCCTCGCGGTAGGCCAATGCGCACATGCGCCCGTACACAGGCCCGCCGGCGCTATCGAGTTTCTGGGCAAGCTCCTTATCGAACTTTGCGCAGCGCTCGTCGAGCGAGGCGTAATCCTTGACGGCGGCGGCCAGCATCCCCGACGCATCCATGCCGCCGCGCCGCCAGTAGGGCCTCAGCTTCGCCCCCATCAACTCAATGGAGTATTCGTCGTCGTAGGCGATGATCGCCTGCCGCGTCACCGGCTCTGTGCCGGTCTTGCCGAGGTCGAGCAATGCGGCCAGCACAGGCCATGCGTCATCGGCGCGGCGCGGTTCCTTGGCGTCGGCGGGACGCAGCGTGCCGTCTTTGACGAAACTGTCGCGTGAAAGGTCGGCCAGCTTGATGCGCGATGAAGCGCCTTCCTGCCTGGGTAGTGCCAGATAGACCCGCCCCCAGTCGATGCGCAGATCGTCGCCTTTCTTGGCCAGGACAGGCTGCTCGGTCGTTCCCATATGCAGCGCCGTGCCGCCGTCAAAGTCCGTCCGGCCCCATTGCACTTCCTGCTTCGGCTCATTCACGCACCACTCGCCGGTGATGTCCAAGTAGACCTGCACCGAGTGATTGGCACCGTCCGCCGACACGGCCTTGAACGTCACATAGGTGGCCGGGCGCGACAGTATGTCGAGATCATCCGGCAGCAGCGGTGAGAGAAAGGTCACCTGCAGTTTGACGCCGCCCGCTTCAAAGTCATAAACCGTGCGTGTCGCGTCCACTGTGAGCGCGCGCTGCTCCATGGCGGGCACTTCCTTCGGCACCGGCCCGGCGAAGCGGAAGGGCTTGCCGTCGATACGGACCAGACCGCACAGGGCGTTGACCTTGCCCGTCCAATGACGGGACCAGTTGTCCGTGAGCCGGTCGTCGCAGGACCACACGCTGAAGTAGGGGTCATGCGTGACCAGCGGCACCGCCGGCGGGCGCATCGCCGGGATGGTATCCGTTGCACCCAGCATAGATACAACAGTCACGGCAAGCAGGGTCGTGGTCATCATGAGCGGTCTCCCGTCGCTATTATGGCATTGCAGGCAAGGAGCGTCGCCGCAACGGCGTTTACTCCACTTCGTCTTCAACCCCCGGCGCAGTGTCGGCCGGGTCATAGAACACTTCGGCCAGCGCCAAGCCCTGGGGCGGGGCACAATGGCCGCGGAACGGTCCGCGCGCGGCCAATTGGCGGTCAATGAATTCCGGCTCAAAGCGCCCCCGGGCCACCTCGATCAGGGTGCCGCAGATGTTGCGCACCATTTTATAGAGAAAGCCCTCGCCGTGAAACTCCAAATGCCAAAGATTCGGATGGTCCACCGGCCCCGCCCAGCCGCCGGGTTTCAGGGTGATGTTGTACACGGTGCGCACGGTCGTTTTCATCTGGCTGCCCGTGCTCTGGAACCCCGCGAAATCAAGCCTTCCGATGAATTTGGGCAGGCATGTCTCGATTAGCGCAAGGTCCACTTCGTAGGGCACGTGCCAGGCATGGCGCGCGGCAAAGGGATCCGCCTCACGGCCGAAGTCGAAGGCGTAGACATAGCGCTTGGCGCGCGCCGAGAAGCGCGCGTTGAATGATTCCGGCGCGGGCTCGATGCTCTCGATGCGCACGCGCGGCGAGAGCATTTTGGACACGGCATGGCGCAGGCGCACGGGCGGTCTTCCCGGCCAGCGGCATGAGAAGGCCTGGCCCAGCGCGTGCACACCCGCGTCCGTGCGGCCCGCCCCCTGCACAGGCACGGGTCGTCCCGCAATCTGCGCGAAAGCGTCCTCGATGGCCGCCTGCACCGACGGACCGTTGTCCTGCCGCTGCCAACCGACGAAGTCGGTGCCGTCATAGCGGCACACACCCTTGAGTGTGGTGAATGAGCATTCCATGGGGGGATTGTAGCGAAGGGACACGGGGCGGCGCCATGCGGTGGGTTTCATGGACGAAATGGACGAAATGGACTAGATGGACGGGATGGACGGGATGGACGGAAGATAAAGGGGGTTCTTCCTTAAGGTCAATATCGTCCATACTGTCCATCTCGTCCATGCGTTATGAAGAGTCCGTCAGCCGTCCCCACGACCTCAGTGCCCATGGTGCCCCGGGTCGGTACGGGCCAGTTTCTCAATGAGGTCGCGCTGTTCCGGCGTAAGGTGCTTCGGCACCTCTATTTGCACACGAACAATCTGGTCGCCCTTGGGTCCGCCGCCGAGCGGTGGCAGGCCCATGCCGCGCAGACGGAACTGCTGCCCCGACTGGGTGCCGGGCGGCACGGTCAGGTGCGCCTTCCCCTTCAATGTGGGCACTGCCACTTTGGCTCCCAGCGCCGCTTCGGGAAAGCTGACCCGCGCCTCGCTGATAATGTCCTGTCCCTGCCGCTCAAACACGGGGTCCGGCTCCACCTCCACCACGATGTACAGGTCCCCTGCCCTGCCGCCCTTGGCGGCGGCCGGGGCGCCCTGTCCGGCATGGCGCAGGCGCAGGCCCGTTTCAGCGCCCGGCGGCACGTTGATGGTCACCTCGCGGGGCTTGCCGCCCGGCTCCGCAAGGGAGACTTTGCGCGTCACCCCCTCGGCCGCCTCACGCAGCGTGACACGAACATGGGTCTCAAAGGAGGCCCCTGTCGCCGCCTGCTGGCTGAACCGGGCGCCGGCACTGCCAAACAGACTCTCAAAACCGGCGCCGAACATGGAGCCCAGGTCAAACTGGGAGGAAAAAGCGGACGCGTCGAATCCCGGGCCGGACGGTCCCGAACCGGAACGGCCGCCGGAAAAGTCCTGGGCGCCCGCGAAGGGATTGTCCAACTGGGCGTCATACTGTTTGCGACGGTCTTCTTTCTTCAGCGTGTCGTAGGCTTCATTCATTTCCTTAAGGCGCGCCTCGGCCTTCTTATCCCCGCCAGTCTTGTCCGGATGATATTTGTGTGCAAGTTTCAGATAGGCTTTCCGGATTTCGGCCTGCGTGGCCGTGCGGGACACGCCCAATATGTCATAGTAGGTCTTGGTTGCGGTGGTGCTCATGGTCATAATCCTTTCATGGCTATTGTCTTCAGATTAGACGCATGTATCGTGCCAAGAGTGGGTTGTTCGCAAAGCCTTGCTTCACAGCGGGTTGCCGGGGCTGTCGCGCGAAAGAAAACGCCGCCATCGCCGGTCTGCTTCATCGTGCAACACTACTGTGCGGGAATGAAACGCCCCGCAGGACCCCGTTCATAGCGGTGCAGCAGCCGGAGTTCGCCGTTCACCTCGTGAATGGCGCACATAAGTTCCCGTTCGGAAACCGTAACCAGGCCAAAGGAAGCATGCTCGCCCCGGTCTGTCGACCGGCGCAGATGTCCCGGATTCATGGATATGACGCCGTCTGCCAGTGCAATCCGCGCGCTGTGCGTGTGTCCCGTCAGCAACAGGTCGGCACCGGCCCGGACTTGGGCGATGTCCCGCTCGGCGTGGGCAAAGGCGATTCGTATGCCCTCAACCGTTTTCACCCGGACCTTGGGCACGCGATAACCCTGATACTCGGGACACCACAGGCCCGGCACTGCCCACACCGTGTGCCCGGCCATTTCGAGCTGGCCCGCATCGGAATAGTCGTCGCCAAGGTGGATGATGACGTCGGCGGCAAATTCCCGGGAAAGCAGGTCCGCCACCTTGTGCATGAGCCGCACGTTGCCATGGGTATCGCTTATTACGCCAAATATCATGTCATGTTCCGGCCGTGTGGGACAGCCACCCCCGGCCGTCAGGCCATTACCCGGGGAATGACGGGCGAGGACGCCCGCCCAACATCTTGCTGTGGGGCGGAAGAATACCCGACGGACCCGGTCCAATCAATCGTCAAAATTGCGCCGCCGCGCCGCGCAGGGTATGATAATGCCATAATCAACGATCGAGGTACCTGTCACCATGCTAATTCGTATGCTTCCGTTGCTGTTCTGCGCAGGTCTGGCTTTCGCCGCTGTGGATGCCGTGCCCGCCAATGCCCCCGCATCCACCCCGCCCGGCGGCAGGCTTGACCCGCTGCTGGAGAAGGCGAAGAACGTGCTCGACGGCGTCGAGAGTGTGCCCGAGCGGGACAACACGCCGCCTGCACCCCAGGTCGACGCGTTGGACCTCGATGCAAAGCGCTGCGTGGAGTTGGCACTGGCACAAAACCCGAAGGCGGGCCAGGCCGATGCGGCCGTCGACGAGCGCGAAGCCCAGATTGGTGTAGCCAAGTCGGCGCGCCTGCCGCAGGTGAAGGCCTCGGTCGGAGCCATGTACACGCCCAGCCTGCAAACGAATATCGGCATTCCGACAATCCTTGAAAGCATCATTCCCGTCAACAGTGTCCTGCCCAAGAAACTGACCGGTTCGGAGAGTATCGGCGTGGAGCAGGTGCTTTACGCGGGCGGAACCATCAATGCGGCCATCCGCGCGTCCGAATACCTGGCGCGCGCCGAGGAATGGAAACGCCGCGCATCGCTGCTGGACCTGGCCTATGAGGCGAAGATCGCCTTCTTTGACGCGGCGGCCGCGCGCGGCCTGGTGGCCGTCGCCCAGGACAGCATTTCCGCATATCAACGGCACCTTACCGATGCGAAGACAAAGCTGGAGCAGGGAATGGCCAGCAAGTTTGAAGTGCTGCGCGCCGAAACCGAACTGCGCGCCCGCGAAAGCGACCTGGAATCGGCCCTGACCGGCGAACAGTTGGCAACGCTCAACTTGCGCCGCGTGCTGGGGCTGCCCGGCAACCAGCCGGTGCGCCTGGCCGGGGATTTCAAGTGGGACCCGCTTGAAGTTTCCGTGGACACGCTGGTCGACGAGGCGCGCCGGACCCGGCCCGAACTCTCCGCGCTGGATGCCGCCGTGGCGGCCGCAAAGGAAAACGTGGCGGTGAAAGAGGGCGCGTTCCGCCCGCACGCCGCCGCCAAGGCGCAGTACCAGGTGCTCGAGGGCAACGGCAAGAGCATGCCCGACGGCCTGAACGTGACCGTGGGCGCCGAGTGGAGCCTGTACGCGGGCGGACGCCGTCATGCGGATGTCGCCGCGGCCAGGGCACAGGTTCGCTCGCTGGAGTTGCAGCGCGCGGACGTGGAAAAACTGGTGGAGCTTGACGTGCGCCAGGCGCACGCCCGCGCCAACGAGGCCATCGCGCGCATCCGCAAGGACAAGGCCGCCCGCGCGCTCGGCGAGGAGGGCCTGCAACTCGCCGAACTCCGCTTCCAGCAGGGTGCCGGCATCCAGGCCGACACGCTCGACGCGGAACTCGCCCTCAGCACGGCCGAGACAGCGCTGGTCCAGTCGCTGCGCGGCTACGCCGCCGCGCTGGCCGGGCTCGAAAAGGCCGTGGGCAGGCCTCCCCTCGGCGCCGAAGGCGTTGTCGGGCCAGAGCCGTCCAAGCCGGAAAAGCCGGAAAAATAAACGGGGCAATGGATAATGGACAATTGACAATGGACAATAGACGACCATTGTCTTTCATGTCCATACAGTCCGGACCATCCATATCTTGAGCGGGTGAAAGGTCTCATAGGCCTCCTTGCCTGGAGAAATAGTCCCATGGGCGTTGCGGTGATTCTTGCGGTGATGGGCGCGTTGGCGCAGTCCCCGACGGACAACTCCTCGCTGGAGCGCATGGCGAAAACGCTGGAGATTGCCCGTCTCGACATAGGGACAATGGTGCCCGTCGCCGAGAAGGCGGCCAGACTGCTGGGGGACGGCGGCAGACTCCACGCCGCGGGTCAACCGTCGCTGGTGAGCGAGATTACGGGCCGGGCCGGCGGACTCATGATGATAAAGCCGCTTGCCGCAACTCCGCCCGCTCCCGGCGACGTGGTGCTTTACACGCCGGAATCCGGCGTGGACATCCCGGAAACACTGCGCGACACAAAGGCCATGGTGGTGCTGTTTGGCGCGCCGGTGGCGGGCCATGACTGGCCGGCCTTCCCCAACCACGCGGCGGAGGCAGGCATCTCGCCCACACTTGCGAATGCGATTCCCGCGTGGCTGTTTACGGGCGAGTTGGTTGGCGCGCTGACACGGCTGGGAAAGATGCCGGTCATTTACGAGACCATCGGCGCCTACGGCGGCTACTCGCGCATGGCAAAGTACAAGTCCGGCGAGATCGCCTTTCACGATGACCTCACCGTGCCGCCCTGCGCCGCGGGTGTTGTCGCCAACCGTTATGTGGACGCCGTCGCCGCCATGCTGCGCCGCATTGAAAAGGAAGAACACGCCGGACTCGACCAGGCCGGCGCATGGGCGCGCGAAGCGCGCAGGAACAAGAAACAGCTCTTCATGTACAGCATGGGACACCTCTTCCCCGACGAGGTGGGCAAGACCGATATTGGAAAGGTGTTCCAGTCGGCCGGGTGGAACGCGGGATTCCGCGTGCCCCATCCCGAAGACCGCTACCACGATGGTGACCTTGCCGTGCACATCGGCTACCAGCATCCGGCCGACACGCTGCTGCGCGCGGCCCGCCCGGCGGGCGCACGGGTGGTATATGTGTCACTCTTCGCCGACCGCGATTTCACGAAAGACAACGGCGTGATCTGGATTGACCCCATGTGGGCCTGGTCCGACGCGTGCGTGACGCTGGAAGGTTACGACATCCCGCTGCTCCCGGCCTCTGGCATCGTCAACGGCGCGATCGCGTGGGAGACTTACCGGTTGGGAATGGAGTAGGCCTGCAGCCTCACGTTGTCGACACAAAACGCGCCCGTGCCGCCGCGGATGCCGAAGCCGATCTTGACGCCGCTCAGTGTTTCGGGCAGATACTCTCCCGGCACGAAGGTAATCGCATAGTCCTGGCCGACGGTGGTCCCCTCGGCGTACATCAGGTCGATGGTGACTTCTTTTGCGAACAGCATAACGCGGAACGTGCGCGTGCGGTTGCTTCCCTGGGCGACGTGCTGCAGTTGCAGGCGGAAGCGCAGGGTGTAGGAACAATTCGCTTTCAACCCGTTCGTGGGCTGGCCGATTTCATCGCGCACCACGGGAAAGAGGACCGTGGGGGTCTTCAGCGCCTTTTCGTCGTTCTTCGGAAGGGTAATCCCGTACACCTTCGCACCCACCACCGACCCCTCCTTGGGAACCTCGACCGCCGGGGGTTCCTCCGCCAGCAGATTCTTCGAACCGCGGTTGGCACCGCTTTGCCCAGCGTCACCGCCGATGCGCCACAAAGAGGAGTACCTGTACTGCGCGCAAACGACGCCGCCAGCCTGCTTGAGTACCTGGTTCAACGATGCATCTCGGTTTTCGCCGTCGAAGGAGACCACCCAGAATCCTTCACGGGGCTGTTCGTCAATGATCTTGTCAAATTCCTTTCTGTCGGCGCACAACACCATCTTGTTGACAACGCCATGAAAACGCCAGTCGGGACGCATGCGGCAAAGGTAATAGGGTATCAAATGGTATGAAAGCCGCCATGCTCTGTAGGGTTCAAGAAACAAAATCCTGTCCGTGGGCGACATTCTTTTCGCCAGTATCTCCGAAATATTCTTCATGCCGCCGTCCACATGCGCATAGGGTGCCTTCTTCATGCCCACGGCCAGCGACGGCGCATATGCCAGCGTCACCAGCGCGACCAGCGCCGCGCAGGCCGCGAGACCCAGCCGTGACCGTGACGCGCCGACCAACCGGCGCAGGCCGCGGAAGATCGTGTCCATGCCGACGCCGGCAAGGACTGCGCAAAGGAGTATGTCGAAGATGAAATACCGATGCAGCCATTTGTGGTTGACATGTAGGAAAAAGAGGGGGAGGGGGGAGCAGAACACGCCCAGCAACGAGAGCAACAGGCTTCGACGGCGGGCATACATGCCGGCAAGTCCGGCAGCCAGTACTATCGTCAGCGCAATGCCACAGCGGATGTCAAAGCAGGACAAGAATCGCTGCACGATGAAGCTGCCAAAGTAATCGCCCACCCAGAGCGTGTACTGTTCGGCGGGTGGCTCGTGGACTTTGCCCACGGCGACTGCACCTGTGTCCGCATCGGCTTCCGCCCCGCCTTCGGCCGCCACCGTCTTTTGGCCGCTGAAGAGAAGCCGCATTTCGTCCAGCGGTGCAGGGCTGAAACAGACCGTTACGCTCACTTGAAGGATGACGACCGCGATACACAGGCCCGCCAGGGCGATGGTGACACCGATGCGCCGCCGCCAGGATATGGATTCCAGGAGCAATGAAATCACCGCCCCGGCCATGATCCCCGCCGTGACGAAAAAGAAAGAAAGATGCGTGGGCAGGCCCAGCAGCAAGCCCAGTGCGGTGACCACCCATCCGCGCCACCCCCTGCCGTCCAGCACCAACTGCACGCCGTACAGCAGCATCGCCCCCGCGAGGCACACCATGCCGTAGAAGCGAAGCTCGTTGGAATACCAAACATGCTCCGGTGAAACCGCGAGAAACAGCCCGGCCCAGAAGGCCGCGTTCAGCCCGAAGTACCTGCGCACCATGAAGAACAGGACAACCAGCGTGACCAGGCTGATGAAAAAGAACGGCAGGCGCAGCGTCACCTCATTGAGATGCATCGGCAGTATTTCGCTTGTCACGGGCATCTGCGCGGGAAAGCGGAACTGTGCCGCAGGCGGGAACAGTCCGATGGTTGCCTTCACCAACAGCCAGGTCAACGGCGTGAAGGTGCTGGCGGCCATTTTGCCGGACAGCAGTTTGTCCAGGGGCCACATGGCCCCGCACAGCGTGTACACCTCATCGCCCCAGAACCCCTGGTAGAGTCCGGGAATCCGGAGCGCCGCCGCCAGTGCCAGCAGCAACGCAAGCATGCCGCACTCCAGCCAGACCCGGCGAAGGGCCGCGCCGTCCCGTGTTTCCTGTGTGGAAAATGGCACCATGTTATCCATTGAATTCCCGCAGTTACCTGAATGCACTGGGTTGATTCCGGTCGGGCATTCCTGCCCGAAGACCTGGCCGCTGCAGCCTGCGGCTCCAAAATGCGTGTCGGCCGTATGATATGCACGAAGCGGCGGGCGTTCAAGAAACGCGCCGCAGAAACACGCCGCAATTGGAGTCATCATCGGCACCATTCCCCAGGAATGGCAAAAACGCCGGTTCATCCCGCGGCTTTCCGGACTGCGGTGCGCGGGATGCGGCATTTCACTCTGAAATGGTAATATGGTGGGCATGAACCTTCCAAATCAATTGACGATGGCCCGCTGCGTGCTGGCGGTGTTCTTTGTGGTCTTCATGTCGTTTGATGTCACCGCGTCCTATCTGACGGCCTATGTGCTGTTCGCCGCGGCGGCCATTACCGACTATTACGACGGCAAGATTGCCCGGGAACGCAACCTGATCAGCAATTTTGGCAAACTCATGGACCCCGTCGCGGACAAGGTGCTCATGGTGGCGGCCTTCGTCATGATGATGCGAATGCACGAGCTTCACCTGCCCGGCTGGACCGTGGTGGCCATACTCGGGCGCGAGTTCCTGATCACCGGCGCGCGGTCGCTGGCCGCGGTCGAAGGCCTGGTGCTTCCGGCCAACGCCTACGGCAAGGCCAAGACGGTGATCCAGATGGTCTTTGTGTTTGTGTTCCTGGCGCTGGCGATCCTGAACAGGCTTATCTTCGGCGGCGAGCATGTCGAATGGCTGCGTTACTGCTCCATGTGGGGTATTATTGCCGTTTCCGTGTACACCGTCTGGTCGGGAGCGCAGTTCGGGTGGGCCAACTGGAAGGCGCTCAAACTGCACGACGCCTCCTGAGTTCCCGGTCGTGCGGGACGGCCGCCCGCGGCTGTCGGCCTGCAATAGACGGGCGGGAATGCCAGGCAAGGGCGCCTGAGTTGCATTTGGAAGACATTGCGAGGAAAGTCCCATGAAAAGCGGCGGCCCCTCCCGGGCCATCATAGACCTCGACGCGTACGTCCACAATCTGGGCGTGGTACGCAGTTTCGCCGGACCGAACCACAGGATTATTGCGGTCATCAAGGCCGACGCCTACGGCCACGGCGCCGTGCCCCTGGGCCGCGCCGCGTTGCGGGCCGGTGCGGCCATGCTCGGCGTGGCCACCGCGCAGGAGGGGATTGTTCTTCGCCAGGCGGGCATTGACGCGCCCGTTCTGGTCATGGTCAACCCCCACGCGGACGAACTCACCCTGATTGTCGAACACCGGCTGACCCTGATGATCTCGGACATTGCGACGGCGCAACGGCTGGGCGAACTGGCGCGCGAGGCCGGCCGGGTCACCACGGTCCACTGCAAGGTGGACACCGGCATGGGCCGACAGGGCTTTGCCTCCGACGAGGCGGCCGACGCCCTCCAGGCCATCTCGCGCATCACCCACGTTGATATCGAGGGCATCGCCACGCACTTTCCCTCGTCGGACGTGCCCGAAGACCCGTTCACGCTCAACCAGATCAAGACTTTCCGGCAGGTGGTGCGCCGGATAGAAAAGCTCGGCGTCCCCTTTGAGTTCGCCCACGCGGCCAACAGCGCCGCGGTCATCAACTATCCCGACAGCTTCTTCGACGCGGTGCGGCCGGGAATCATCAGCTACGGCGTTTGGCCCGTGCCCGACACCGCGGAGCGCTCGCCGCTGCGCCGCGTGCTGCGCTGGGAAACCAATGTGGTCCAGGTGCGCGACCTGCCCGACGGCGCGAGCATCGGCTACAACCGCAGCTTTACGGCCAACGGGCCCATCCGCACCGCCGTGCTGCCCGTCGGCTACGCCGACGGCTACCGCCGCCACCTGTCCAACAACGCCGACGTGCTCATCCGCGGCCGGCGCTGCCCCGTGCGCGGCAGCGTGTGCATGGACCAGATCGTTGTCGACGTGAGCGCGCTGCCCGGGGTGCAGTGCGGCGAAACGGCCACGCTGATTGGCTCCGACGGCGACGAGACCATCACCGCCGGGGAACTGGCGCGCCGCGCCGGCACCATTCCCTACGACATCCTCACCGGCATCGGCAAGCGGGTCGTCCGCGAGTACGTCGGCTGTGGGGAAGAGGAATAGGGCCGGACATGGCGGAGCACTATCTCGTTGACGGGTACAATGTGGTCCACCACTCCTCATTCCTGCGCGCGCTCGCCGGCAGGGACTTCGAGACGGCCCGCGAGGCTTTCGTTGAGAAGCTGGTCGGCTTCTGTCTCGCCACGCGCCACCGCGTCACCGTCGTTTTCGACGGCCGCGACCAGTATTCGCGCATCCACGACAGCCAGAGCGCGCGCGGCGTGCCCGGCCTGGACATCGTGTACTCGCCCGACCACCTGTCGGCGGACGCCGTCATTGAGCGCATGGTCTACGCCGCGCCCAAGCGCATCGAATGCATCGTGGTCAGCAACGACAACAGCCTGCGCAACCTGTGCCGCGGACTGGGCTCGCTGTCCATGGACTCCGACCACTTCATCAAGGCCGTGCGCGAACACCAGGGCATGCTGCGCGAGGGACTGGCCATGCACAGCCGCAACGCGGCCCAGCCCACGCTGCTCGAAGACCGGCTCGACGCCTCCGCCATGGAAGGGCTCAAGGCCCTGCGTGATTCGCTCGACAAGAAGAAGCGCGGCTGAGAACGATTTGGAAGTTCAGTACGACAGGCTCAACGGCGACCTTGTCAGAGGTTCTTGAATATTGTCCTTTCTGTCCTTTAGGTCCTTTGCGTCATTCCACTTGAAACCGTAAACCCTGTCTTCCACTGCAAACTGGAACAAACCGAAAATGCCCAACCGGCACCACAAGCCCGGCCCCGCGGTCGGGAAGCTCGCCTTCCCGCAGGATCGCCCGCTGCCCATGTCGCGCGCCGAAATGGACGCGCTCGGATGGGACCGGCTGGACGTGCTGCTGGTCACGGGTGACGCCTATGTGGACCACCCCTCCTTTGGAACCGCATTGATTGGGCGCTTCCTGACGGACGCAGGGTACCGGGTCGGCATCATCGCCCAGCCCCGCTGGGACACGCCCGAAGACGTGCAGAAACTGGGGCGGCCCCGGCTCTTCGCAGGGGTCAGCGCGGGCGCGCTCGACTCCATGCTGGCCCACTACACCGCCTTTCGCAAGCTGCGCCACGACGACGCCTACACCCCCGGCAACCGCCACGGTGCCCGGCCCAACCGCGCCTGCATCGTCTACACCGGCCTTGTGCGCCATGCCTTTCCGGGCCTGCCTGTGGTCCTGGGCGGTGTTGAAGCCTCTCTGCGCCGGGCCAGCCACTTCGATTTCTGGACCGACAAGGTCCGCCGTTCCGTCCTGCTCGACAGCAAGGCGGACCTGCTCGTCTACGGCATGGGCGAGCGCGCCGTGCTGGACATTGCCCAACGTCTCCGCGGGTTGCCCGAAGACACGCCGAAGCCCGCGCTGGCGCTGCGCGGCATTCCCGGCACGGCCTTCGCCGTCTCGTCGCTGGCGCCCCTGCAGGTTGAGGGTGTCGTTCCAGCAGATGAGGATCTCATCGTCCTGCCCGTGCATGAGGCGATTGTGCAGGCCCCGAAGGCGCTCATGACCGCCACGCTTGCACTGGAACGGCAGGTGCATCAGGGCACCCACTGGGCCGTGCAGGCCAGTGGGGCGCAGCAGGTGCTCTTTGCCCCGCCCGCGGCCCCGCTCGACACAACCGAACTCGATGCGCTCCACGGGTTGAGCTTCACGCGAAAGCCCCATCCGTCTTACACCGAACGCATCCCCGCCGCCGACATGATCCAGTTCAGCATCACCGCCCACCGTGGCTGTGCGGGCGGCTGCACTTTCTGTTCCATCACGCTCCACCAAGGGCGCCAGATTCAGTCGCGCAGCGCCGCGTCGCTGTTGGCCGAAGCGCGCCGCCTCACCCGCCACCCCGACTGGAGAGGCAGCATCTCCGACGTGGGCGGACCCACCGCCAACATGTGGGGCGCGCGCTGCGCCGCCAACCCCGCCGTGTGCAAGCGGACCGACTGCCTGATTCCGCGCATGTGCCCCCATTTCAAAACCGACCACGCCAAACTGATGAAGCTGCTGCGCGAGATACAGGCCGTGGAGGGCGTCAAGCACCTGCGCGTCGCCAGCGGCATCCGCTACGACCTCGACAGCGGCGACGGGAAGTTTCTCCGCGAACTGGTCCACGAGTTCGTCGGCGGCCAGCTCAAGGTCGCGCCCGAGCACATCAGCGACAGGGTGCTCCGGCTCATGCGCAAGCCGCCCTTCGCCCGCTTCGAGGCCTTCCTCGAACTCTTCGCCGACGCATCGCATCAGGCGGGCCGCGAACAGTACGTCATTCCCTACCTCATCAGCGCCTTCCCCGGCTGCACCGACGGCGACATGCGCGACCTTGCCCGCTGGCTACACCAGCGCGGCTGGCGGCCCAAGCAGGTTCAGTGCTTCATCCCCACCCCCGGCACCGTCGCGACGGCCATGTACCACGCCGCCATCGACCCTGAGGGTAATCCCATCCCCGTCGCCCGCACCGACCGCGACCGGCTGCGCCAGCACCACATCCTCCTTCCCACGGACTCAAAGAACGGGTAAAGGGCGGCGGCAGACGGACGGGGTCCGTCTGGAATCGCCTCACGAAAGCCGAGAGTCTGGCCGGAATCCTTTCCTTGACTCATTTTTCCCCCGTATGGTAGGCTTCACGCTGCTCTGAGGACGGCACACCGGGCGGTTTTCCGCGCCGGACGGGACGGCAAAGGCGTCCCGCGCCCGTCTTTTGATTGGCGGGCTTGATTGCGTGCTTCAGGGCATGGATGTGTTTTTTTCAGCCGTGGGATCCCCGGTGTTGACGTTTGGGTCCTGTGCGACGGGATGTCGGCGAACTCGGTCAGGTCAGAGATGAAGCAGCCGTAGTCGAATTTTTCCGTGTGTGCGGGGTTGCCCGATCCGAGCCGGGGTCCCCCGGCTGTCTTTGGCGCACCTTCAAAGACGGGTGGGCGGATTTCTTTCTTTTGCACAGGCCGGCAACTCCGGCGCGAGGCGGGATGGCTGACACAAACTACACCGTTCTGGCGCGCAAGTGGCGTCCGCAGCTCTTCGACGAGGTGGTGGGGCAGGAGCACATCACCCGGACGCTGAAGAATGCCATCGCATCGGGCCGCATCCATCACGCCTTCCTGTTCATCGGTTCGCGCGGCATCGGCAAAACGACCACGGCGCGCATCCTGGCCAAGGCGCTGAACTGCCAGCACTTCGAAGCGCCGACGACCACCCCCTGCGGCGAGTGCGACAACTGCGTCTCGATTACGGCGGGCAACAACATCGACGTGATCGAGATCGACGGCGCGTCGAACAACGGTGTGGACGACATCCGCGAAATCCGCGACAACGTGCGCATGGTGCCGACGAGCGGCCGCTACAAGGTGTACATCATCGACGAGGTGCACCAGTTGTCGACGGGCGCGTTCAACGCGCTGCTCAAGACGCTGGAGGAGCCGCCCGCGCACGCCATCTTCATTCTGGCCACGACCGAGGCGCACAAGATTCCGGCGACCATCGTCTCGCGCTGCCAGCGCTACGATTTCCGGCGGGTGACCATCGGCGACATCGTCGTGCTGCTGCGAAGCATTCTGGACCGCGAGGGCATGCGCGCCACCGACGAGGCGCTCTACGCCATCGCCCGCGCCGCCGAAGGGGGCGTGCGCGACGCCGAAAGCGTTCTGGACGAGCTGATCACCTACTGCGACGGGGAAATCACGTTTCAGGCGGTGTTTGAAGTGCTGGGCCTGGTGGACTGGCGGGTGCTGCACGGGCTGTGCGACGCCATGGTTGCGGGCGACGTGGCCCGTCAGCTCATCCTCGTGGAAGAGGTGGTTGCGGCGGGCAAGGACCTGTCGCAGTTCGTCGAGGAGATTCTGCGCTATTTCCGCAACCTGCTGGTGTGCAAGGCGGGCGCGGACGCGGAACTGCTGCGGCTGCCGCCCGAGGAAATCGCCGAGATGCAGGGGCGCGCGAACCGCTTCATGACCGTCAAGCTGATCCGGCTCGTGGAACAGTTTGCCATGCTCACCAACGGCTACGACTCGCAGCTTGCCCAGCGCACCGCGTTGGAGGCGCTGCTGATCAAGCTGGCCAAGGTCGACGTCGAGGTCTCCCTGGACAGCATCATGGAGAAGCTCATCCTGCTCGGCGCGGGCGGGATTGTTCCCGGCGGTGGCGCTGCGGCCGCCCCGGTGCCGGTGCCGCGGCCCGGTCCAAACCCTCCTGAGGCCGGGCCGACCGAATCCGCGTCAACGGTCCCGGCATCTCCCAGGCGCAGTGAGCCCCCTTCCCCCGCACCCCAGGTGTCTGCGGCGGCAACAGCTCCATCCCCTCCCCCTCCCACTGCGGCAGAACCCGTTGCGGCGGCTGCTGTCGCCGCCGAAAAGGAACGCGCCAAGATTGCCGATCTGATGCGGAAGAACCCCGGACTTGCGGCGGTCATGGAAGTGTTCCGTGGTGCCATCGTGCGCGTGGGAACGGAAGACGCCGCCCCTGCGGGGCCGGAAGTCACGACGGAGATACGCACGCCTGACTTGGAAAGCGCGGTGTATGATCCCGACCTGGACGAGTCCGACGCGCCGATGGAGTGACGGCCAGGACAGCCGCCAGGGATAGGGACGGCTCTGTCAGGATTTCTTGCCCAAACCGAAAAGCCAGTTCTTTCTGGCGGGCTTGTCCTTGGATGCACGGCCGGAAACCGGCACTGCGAAAGGAAGCTCTTCCTTGTTTTCTGGCGCCGGAGGCGGCATCGGCGCGGTTGTTGACGGGGGGGCAACAGGGGGCCTGCCCACGCCAATACCGGAAATCAAGTCCACTTTCGGCAATTCAGGTTCTGAGGCGGCCTTCATAATGCGCGCTTTGATGACCCGCGCCTTGGGGTGGTCATACTTGGCAATTAGGCGCTCGCAGTATGCAAGCGCATCATCGGTCTTGCCGAGCATTTCAAGGCACACGGCCATGGCGTAGTGCACATTTTTTGTCTCGGGACGTTCTGTGTCGATTTCCTGCAGAATTTGCAGGGATTCCTCATAGCGGCCGACACGAATGAGCTGAATTGCCTGACGATACTGGAGATACAACTCGTTGTTGTTCACGGATCCATGCTCCTATCCACCGATGACCCTTCCAAGTATACCCGAAGATGGTGAATAAACCAAGAAACGGGCAAATCCGTGGAAAGTTTCAGCGATTGCGCACTTTTTCCACCAGGCGGGGGAGGCTTTTTCCTGCCGGACCGTGCAAGAAGATGTCCGTGATGGTCTTTGTGAACTGGGTGGGCTCGGTGTTGCATTCGATGATGACCGCGCCGTTCTCCTTGGCGATGTGGGGAAGTCCGGCGGCCGGGTAGACCTGGGCGGAGGTGCCTGCGACAATCATGGCGCCGCAATTACGGGCAAGGGAATCGGCCAGATGCAGGGCGTTCTGGGGGATGAGTTCGCCGAAGAGGACCACGTCGGGCTTCATGTATCCCCCGCATTCGCAGCGCGGCGCGCCGTGTGAGCGGTGGCCGAGATCCAGGGGGCGGCGCCGGTGGCAGGCCGGACAGTAAAGCGTGTCGGCGCGGCCGTGGTATTCGATGACGGAGGTGCTGCCCGCCTCATGGTGCAGTGCGTCAATGTTCTGGGTCACCACGACGCTCAGCCGTCCCATTTCCTCCAGTTCGGCCAGGGCATGGTGGGCGGGATTGGGCCGGACATCGCGCAGCGTTTCCGCCAGTTCATACCACATCTCCCAGACCTTGTCCGGGTCGTCGTAGAAGGCGTCAATGGTGGCGTACTCTTGCGGGGGGTATTTGGACCACAGTCCCCCGGCACTGCGGAAATCGGGGATGCCGCTCTCGACGGAGACACCCGCGCCGGTCACCGCAACGACACGGTTGGCGTTGAGTATGGCGTCCGCCGCCGCGGTGTAGGCCTCTTCTTCGGCGTTGGGTCCGTCCTTTATGGGGTACTGCTCCATGGGACCGGGCTCAAAGGGGCCGAATCACGTCGAGGCCGCCCATGTAGGGACGCAGCGCCTCGGGGATCACGACGGTTCCGTCGGCGCGCTGGCCGTTTTCGAGAATGGCGACGGCGGTGCGGCCGACGGCGAGGCCGGACCCGTTGAGGGTGTGGACGTGTTCGGGTTTCTTGTCGCGGCGGAAGCGGATGTTCGCCCGGCGCGCCTGGAAATCGAGGAAGTTCGAGCAGGAGCTTATTTCACGGTAGGCGTTCTGTCCCGGTAGCCAGACCTCGATGTCGTAGGTCTTGGCAGAGGAG
>CAIJOU010000708.1 GCA_903822375.1 Candidatus Hydrogenedentota bacterium | reverse complement strand
TGGAAAGCGCGTCCAGAATCGGTGCCGTACCCTGATTCGCTGGCGCAGTGGTCGGAAGGAAGAAACAGAACGCCGCCATCACGAGCGATAAGCCGGAGGCCAGATACAGGCAGTCCACGCCCTTGTCGCCGGTCTTAAACTTCCAGCGCCACCCAGTCAGCCCATAGCCCACCAAGGCCCAGGCGATCGGCGCCCACATGAAGACGTGTCCGACATTGATGCCCGTCCCCGCAGTCGCATGCGTGAACATCAGGGAATTGACGAGCGGCAACGTCGCCGCATAGCAGAACGAATAGCCGAGCATGACGGCCAGCAGGCGGCCAAAGGTCTGCTGCCGCGCCGCAAGAAACAGCAGCACCGCACCGGCCAGGTGGCAGACGGCCAGAATAATTTCCGTATTGACGTACTTGTCGGCAATCTGCCCCGAGATCAAGGGTGCCACAATACAGGCCAAGGGCAGCGTCCCGTAAATCCATCCGGTCTGCTTTCCAGTGAATTTCATCGGGCCGAGCAGGCGCGATGCCAGGACAGGCGACCACGCGCCCCAGATCGCGTACTGCAAACCCATCATCACGCTGAGCATGATATAGAGAGGGATGTTCATTTGTTTTTCCGTGCTTCTTTGCTTACGGTTTCCCCCCGCCGAGCGCAATGGAAAGGGATGCCGCTGTGATACAGATTAGTTGTAGGGTCTGCATGGTTTTTGGGGCCTAGACCTGCCACGGTGCGCGCATGGAACAGCGCAGGAGGCTGTTGGCGGTGTCGTCGTTGACAAATTGTTCGGTGTCAGGGTTCCACTTTAGCTTGCGTCCGAGCTGACAGGCGATGCCACCGAGAAGCGCGGTGCTGGTGGCGCGGTGGGCGATCTCTGGCGGGGTGATGGTTTCTGCACGGCTACGGACGCAATCGACGAAGTTTTGTGCGTGGTTGGTCGTCTGATAGAGGTGGGTTTCGTTCGGACCGATGACCTCGCGCAAGAGCGATTTCGGATTGGCATCGATGCCGCCACGGGTGAAGACCGTCCCTTTTTCGCCTTCAAAGGTCACGCCATGCGGATTGATGTCCGTGTTGGTCAGGACGATGCGGATGCCGTTGGCATATTCGTAAACGATCTTGAAGGTGGTCACTGTATCGAAGAGGCCATCCTTTGGATAGACCCCTTGTCCTTCGATAGAGACAGGGCCGGTGCGATCCATACCAATCGCCCATTGCGCGATGTCCAGGTCATGCACGCCATACCCAGCGATCCAGCCCGCCTTGCTGTAATCCGAGACAAAATACCAGCCGGGTAACTTGATAGTGGGATCTCTGAAAACCCGTGAGAAAGTGTAAGGCCTGTAGGGAGCAGGCCCCAGCCAGAGATCATAGTTCAGGCCCTTGGGAATCGGTTGCTCGGCATGCGGTCCAGTGGCATGTCCTGCCGGGGAGCCGATGCGGATTTCTTTGATTTTTCCGATCCGGCCGTTCCGCACCAGTTCACAGGCACGGCGCGTTCCGGAGGAGGAGTGCAGTTGGGTGCCGTGCTGGAAGACCGCGCCGTATTGCGTCGCGACGTTGACGAGCGCGCG
>CAIJOU010000707.1 GCA_903822375.1 Candidatus Hydrogenedentota bacterium | reverse complement strand
CGGGGTGGTGTTTGAGCAGGAACCCGACTTCTCCAGGCTGGACGAACCTTCGCTGGCGAAGTTGTGCTGGGTGGACAGGGGCGACGAGGACCCCGCATTGTTGGAGTATATACGGGCGTGCCAGCCCGCCGAGCAGTTGCTTCACTTCGCGCTCGAAAAACCGTTCTGCGTGTGCTCGGAATCACCGCGTTTCCACAGCAAAACGTATGACGGCAGCCTGATGCAACTGGGTCGAAGTGTCGCCGCGCTTGGCCGGGTTCTGTTCATCGAATCGCCTTCGCAAGCATCCCTGCTGCCACTGACCGAAGCCATCCGGTTGGCCCGTCTTCTGTCACGGGAAGAGGACATGCTTGCCCTCTCGCAGAGCATTGAGGGACCCGTACTGCAGCAGATTCGCTACCTTGCGGTTCACACGGATCAGGCTCCCACGCTTGCCCGGACACTGAATGAAATCGGTCCCGGATACCTGCCGCGTCGGGAAGTTCTTCGCACGCTCTGGCTCGATTTGGATGACCAGATTGGGCATCAGAAGACGGACTCCGGCCTCGGTTCCTACCGGCGGCGCGTCTTCCGATCGGTCGTATTCTCCTATGGCATTCAGCGTCTGGTGGGCGCCATGAGGGAGCACAGGGAGGAACTTGTCAGCATGGCCGATCGCCCCCCGCCTGAAATCGTCGCATGGATGTGCAACACGATTGGTCCCAAGGATGACCCGGAAGGTCTCGGCAAGAATGAACGCCGCATTGTCGTGGCGCTTCACCGCGCGGCAGAACTGGCCAGCGATTTCACCGCGACCCAGCTCGTGCTTGCGCTTGAGACATTCAAGGCCGAAACCGGCAAGTACCCTACCGCCCTTGCCGAGCTGGCCCCGAAACACATCGCCGCCGTCCCGCAAGATCCATACACACTGGCGCCGTTTGGCTACAAGGCGGCCGAGGGGGCCTACACGCTTTACAGTCATGGGGAAGACCTGGTGGACAACGGCGGGGACCCGGCCCAGGACCGCATCATTGTCGGTCCGGGCAGCATCTGAACCGGCAAAACGCAGTTTCACGAAAGGAAGAAGTACCCCATTCCCGTCCTCCGAAGAAGGGGACAAGAAGTCGGCATGCTTTGCCGGTCCCTGTTTCGCCAGGCTTCTATGCAAGCGCCGGGCCTATGGACATCATGACATCCGCTCCCCTTCCGGGACCCCCAGTGGCCTCATGGGAGATGCCGACTGGAGAGCGGCGCTTCCGGTTGAAGCCCTTCGGTTTTCGGTCTGCAGGAAGGCATTGCACCCGGCCTTCCCGGATGATACAATGCGAAAGGCAAACCAGAGATATTATTTTCTTCTCCGTGCGCCGCGATGCTGCGGACGGATCAACTTTCGTGTGAGGATGAATCGATGCTGCTGACGGATTTCATTGAACAGAGTTGCGTGGTTCCCGCACTGGCCAGCAAGACGAAAGCGGATGTCATCAAGGAGATTACCCGCCTTCTCTTCGAAAAGAAGAAGCTGAAGGGGCTGGAACCTGCGCTGGACCAGATCATGGCGCGGGAGATAACGGAGAGCACGGGCATCGGCCACGGGCTCGCGGTGCCCCACGCCCGGGTGTCCGGCCTGAAGTCGCTGTACTGTGCGGTGGGCCGGGTCAAGGAGGGGATCGATTTTTCCGCAGTCGACAAGAAGCCCGTGCATCTCATCTTCCTGATTGCCTACCCGCCGACGCAGCAGACGACCTACCTGAATTTCGTGGCGACGCTGGCCAAGGTGCTGCGCACGCCGGAGAATTTTAAGGCCATCCTGAACGCCCCCGACGCCGAGTCCATACATCAGGCGATCGCCGAGGCGTCCGGAAAGATGGTCGCGCCGGAAGAATATTACGCGAAGAAGATGAAGGCCGACCCGGAACTCCTGCAGGCGCGGGACGCGCATGCGGACCTTATCCTGCTGGCGCGCCTCCAGCTCTCGCAGGAGATGCATGACGCGGCGCGCAGCGGCAAGAAGCAGATCAAGCAGCGCATGGACAACATCCGCAGCCTTGTGGACGCGCGCATCATGCGCCACTACGACCGGCTGATGGCGGCGCGTCCGCCCGCGCTGGTCCCCGTTGAGGGTGACACCTGCCAGGGGTGTTTCATGAAGCTTCCCTCGCAGTTTGCCCAGAAGATCCGCGAGGACTCGGACCATATCCACACCTGTCCCAACTGCAGCCGTTTCATCTACATCGTGTAGGTTTCGGGCCGGCGCACAAAAAAGGAACAGCCCATGGACACAGACAAACTGGACGAACTCATCCGCCGGGTAAGCCTTTTTCACGGACTTGAGCGGGAAGATGTGGCGAAGATATTCTCCAAGGGGATGACCATGCGCGCCCTCAAGGACGACGTTGTTTTCTACAAGGGCACCGTGGGCAACCAGATGTACATTGTGCTTGGGGGGACTGTCGGCGTGTTCAAGGGCGACAAGTGCATCGCCGAACTGCACACGGGCGACCTGTTCGGCGAGATGGCCCTGGTCAACAAGGAACCCCGCAGTGCCACGGTGAAGGCCATGGAGTCATGCCATTTGTTCGCGCTGTCTGAAAGCACGTTCCAGTATCTGCTGACAAAGCGCGTCGCCGTGCAACTGCTGCTCAATATCGTACACACCCTGAGCCAGCGCCTGAAAGACACGAACGCCCATTCCGACTGACGCGTGGCCGAACCAAGTTAGTCCCCTCCGGGGCCGCAGACAGCTTTTACCATTGGCCACGGGTTGCGCTTCGTTGCACCCGTGGCCATTATTATTGCATGGCCCCTTCGGGGCCAGGAGCAGCGCAGAACCGGTCGCACACCAAAGACTGCAGTTCCCGTTTCGCCGGGGTCAGGATGTCTGAGTTCAGGCGTCGGGAAACATGTCGGGCCGCAGCCCGATGTTGACGATGCTGCATGCGAGGATGGGTTCCAATCCGAGGGCCCGGGCTGCCGCAATGAGTTCGGGGCTTTCAGAACCTGGATTGAGGAAGAACTCGCCCGGCTTCTTCGCCGCAATGGCCGGAAGCATGGCCAGCCCCACTTGGGCCGGCACATACATGGACACACGGTCTAAGGGTCCGGGAATATCCTCGATGCGGGCGTAGCCCGTTAACCCTTCAATCTCCGCCGCACCCGGGTTGACCGGATATACGGTCCAGCCGCCGCGCACGAAGGCGCGAACTGCCTTGTTTCCATATTTTCGCCGGTCGGCCGACGCGCCGACAATCGCGATGCTTGGCATGGAAGCAACTCCTTCTAAACTGGGCCACAACCTCGGCGCCTCAGCCATGGTCAAACACTGCGTCAACCATGGCGCCGTGCGTGACAACACGACCCATACCCGGTTAATATATCGGCTGCACTTCCCGTTATCCAACGCGCATAAGGACGTAAAACACGATGATTTGGCTCAAACGCATCCTCATGGGCGCCGGCATTTTTGTGGCGCTGCTGGCTGTATTCCTGTATTTTTACGTTTTTCTTCCCATGTGGGGCATTCCGTTCAACGCGCAGCGGCACGTGAACATTCCGCTGACGCCGGCCTGGGCGCTGGAGCCGTGGGTCTGGGAGGACGACTACAACACCGAGGACTACACGCTGGAATTGCTCAACGGTTACCTGGAGCACGATTTTCCCGTGACCACGGTGCTTATTGACAGCCCATGGTCCACCCGCTACAACGACTTCATCGTGGACGAGAAGCGTTTTCCCAATCCGGGCAAGTTCTTCAAGGACCTTCAGGATCGCAATATCCGCGTGGTGCTCTGGATGACCTGCATTGTCAACAGCCAGTGCGGCAGCACGGTCATCAAGGATTCGACGGATTGGTTCAATGAGGCGGCGCGCAACGGCTACCTCGTGGGCGGCGGCACACAGACCAAGTGGTGGCAGGGCAGGGGCGGCTGGGTTGATTATACGAATCCCAAGGCCATGGCCTGGTGGCGCGGCATGCAGCAGCAGGTGTTGGACTGGGGCATCGACGGCTGGAAGCTGGACGGCGCGGCAACGTTGTACCGCGGCAATTTGGGCCCGCTGCCGTGTCTTTACCAGAAGACGGCGTCGGGGCTGATGACCACGCGCGGCTACATGGACCATTACTATCGCGACGAGTACCGGCACGGGCTGACGCAGAACCCCGAGTTCATCACCATGAGCCGGTCCCTGGACAGCCCCCTTCCCTGGTCGCACCCGGAAGGCTACGCGCCCATCGACGCATCGCCGGTGAACTGGGTCGGCGACAACACGCACACCTGGGGCTATGACACCAAGGGTCTGGAACGGGCACTCTCCCTAATCCTGAGCAGCGCCAAGATCGGCTACAACGTGGTCGGGTCGGACATCGCGGGCTACCACGGCAGCGAGCCGATCCCCGCGGACATCTACATCCGCTGGGCGCAGTTCTCGACCTTCTGCGGCTTCTTCCTGAACGGCGGCCACGGCGAGCGCTGCATGTGGAAACGCACGCCGCAGGAAATGGAACTGGTGCGCAAGAGCCAGTGGCTGCATTCCGAGTTGGTGCCCTACATGTACAGCCACTGCGTGGCGGCCCACAAGGGCGGCAAGGTGCTGATGCGGCCCCTGAAGCAGGGCAAGTATGAGTATCTGTTCGGTGACGACTTCCTTGTCGCGCCGATTTATGAGAAGAAGGACGCGCGCGAGGTGGTGCTTCCGGAAGGCCGCTGGCGCTATCTGTACAAGGATGACGAGGTCATTGAGGGCCCGAAGACCTTTACGAAGAACTTCCCGATCGACGAGTATCCGGTCTATGTGCGGGACGGCGCAATCATCCCGATGAACATCCGGCGCGACTACACGGGCATCGGAAACAAAGACTCGGAAGGCCTGCTGACGCTGAACATATACCCGAAGGGCGAGAACAAATTTGCCGTGCAGCACACCGACAACAGCGGCACGCTTGATGTCGCGGTGAAAGAGGGCACGCCTCTGGAGATCACGCTTGACGGAATCGGCAAACCGCACCTGCTCCGCGTGTACAGCGAGAAGAAGCCGACTGCTGTGCAGCGAAGCGGGCAGGCGCTCGCGGAAGGCTCGGACTGGGAATACAACGCCGCGCAGAAGCGCCTGATCGTCCGCAGCAAGACTATCGGCACGGGCAAGTACACCGTGGCGTTCTAAGCTGCACACAATTGCGCGCGCAAGGACCTGCCGCATGAACAGACTGTTTGTGTGTTGCCTGTTGTTGTGTGCCTGCGGGGCCGGTTTCTGTGAACCGGCCACCCCGCCCGTCCCTTCG
>CAIJOU010000706.1 GCA_903822375.1 Candidatus Hydrogenedentota bacterium | reverse complement strand
TTTGGGCTGTCGTGGGCTATCCCGTTGGGACAGAGAGCCGCCAACGCGGTAACGTTATGGGTTGGTGTCTTTGGGCTGTCGGGGCTGTCCCGTTGGGACGGAGAGCCGCCAACGCCGTGACGGTCTGGGCTGGTGTCTTTGGGCTGTCGAGGCTGTCCCGTTGGGACAGGAGGCCGCCGACGCAGTGAGGGTCTGGGCTGGCGTGCCTGGATTGTCGTGGGCCATCCCGTTGGGACGGAAGTATTGCACTCCGGGTGAAGGCTATGCCGCGCTGGGATCGCCTGCGACGACGCTGAAAGCGTCACCCAATATCAGCCCCGGGCCGCGCGCCGCCTGAAAGGCGCGTGCGTCCCGGGGGGGCATGCGTATGTTTGCTCATGCCCTGAAAGGGCATCCCAATCAGACCAATTCCGGGTAGTGCGTCTTGATCAGGCTCCGCTCTTCGTCGTTGAACTCTTTGAGCCCCACAGGCTTGTCCTGAGGACGGATGCCTTTCTGGTTGAGCCGGTTCATCAGGCTCCAGTTGCGGCTCTTGTCCCTGGGTTCCTCGGCCTTCAGACCGTAGCGGGTAAAGTCGATGGCCTTCTCGGGTCCGTTCACCTTCCAGTCGCGCAATAGCGCAAGGCGGAAATCGCGGTTCATGAACCACCGTATTTCCAGATTCTCGTCGGAGCCGAAGATACCCGAGCCCCGCTGCACGAAGCGATAGTCCAGGCCCGTGTTGTCTTTGTGCGCGGCGCGCCAGGCATTGCCGAATTCACCCTGGGTCACGCAGCAGCTCTTGGGCCAGCGCGTGCGCGTCTTTTCGAGCCACTGGGGCAGGCATTCGAGCAGAGTTTTCTTGTCTTTGCCGCCGTCCAGGTCGAACAGGGACAACTCCCAGCAGGTGGTGACCGCACCGAATTTGTTCAGGTCAAAACCCGCATCGAAATGGGCAGCCGTGGTCGCCAAGACCTCCTTCATCCCCGTGTCGGCCCCGAGCCGCATGAAGGTTTCAATGGGCCCCATGCCCATGCGGCTATTGTACGTCGACGTGCATCCGGAGCGCCGCGCCGCCAAAAAGTCGCAGGTCCAACCGTCCAGATTCACACAGTCGATGAAGTCGCCCTCGCCCTGCGCGGGCTTGCAGAAATGCTCGCGCGAAGGATAGTAGGGGTAACAAATGGACCCGTCGCCGTCGCCGTTGTCGACGGCGTACTGGCTCCAGATGTTGCCCTGGCACACATGAATGCCTTCCTTCTCGGCCAGATGGCGCAGGTTATCCGCCGCAAGATATCCGGCAACGACGCTCTGCGGACGGAATCCGCCCCCAACCATCTCCGACACCATCGCCAGCGCATCGTGCAGGTCGGCGTTGACCTGCTCGCGCGTGTTGTACATGTTTGCGAAATAGCCGCCGGGAATGAATGTTATGTCATCGCCGAACTTGTGGTGGCATTCGACCGCAAAGTCGCGAATGGCCTTGTAGTTGTCCCGCTTGTCCTGCAGCGCCCACCAACTGAATGCCCAGGTCATACGGCCGCCGGGCCAGCCCCGCTCGAAGGCGGCGCGGAATTGACGGGCCGTTTCCGGTGAATGAATGCTGCCCTCGTCACTGCCGATCAACTGGTCGCGGCCGGCCTCAATCTGGTTGACGCGGATAACCGTGTTGAACGTGAGGAAGCGGTTGTCGTACAGCGGCACGGGCTTGGCCCTGGCGTCCTCCGCCGGCGCAAGCCGTGAAAGCCCGGCCGCCGCCACAGCGGCAAGTGTGTGCTGCATGAACTGTCTGCGATTCTGGCGCATCTGTTATATCTCCTCGTTGGGGCACCTGCATGGGGCAACCCCCAAACGCATCCAATCACTGAGGCCGGGATGATTTCTTGACGTAGCCGAGGCCTTCCAACTGTTCCCGCATTTCGTCGCTAATTTCTGCAGGTGCGGCGGGCTCCGGGGCGTTTTCCCGGCTGACGCGCTGATAGTCGGTCAACATCTTTTCCATCTGCTGCTGCGTGTCCGCCACTTCCGCCTTTCCGGCAAGATTGTCCTTCTCTGCCGGGTCAGCCTTCCGGTCATACAGCTCGACGGGCTTGGTGCCGCGCGGATTGCCCTCGTTGGCGTGGATGATGCTGTTGCCGCTGCTGCGCAGCGCCTGCAGGATGTTGTCCTCGAAATCGTTCTCCGCATAGGACCAGAGGATGTTCGCGTTGTTGAAATTGCCCTGTGCGTCGATCAGCGGCTGGCCGGACATGCCCTGCGCGGGCGGCAGCCCCGCGAACTGCAGCATGGTGGGCGCCAGATCAACCAGCCGGGCGAGGTCGGCGTTAATCCCGCCAGCCTTCACGCCGCCCGGCAGTTTAACGATAAGCGGCACATGCACGAGTTCCTGGTAAAGCGTCTGGCCGTGCCACCAGCCGTGATGATCGTAGAACTCCTCGCCGTGGTCGGCCACGAAAACGATGAGCGTGTTGTCGTAGAGTCCGCGCTGCTTGAGGCCGTCGAAAAGCCGTGCGAGGTTTTTGTCGAGGTGCTCAATGTCGCTGATATAGGCATTGCGCATCTTGTCGAGATACTTGTTCGGGTCCGGGTTCTCCATGCGGGCCCGGGCATAACCCACGCCGGGATTGTTGTAGTCCATGAAGGGGTCATGGGTGTCCATGTAGTGCAGGTACAGGTAGAAGGGGGTTTCCTTCGGACGGCCGCCGTCCATCCAGTGCAGCGCCTCGTCGGTGACGGCCTCGGCCGGCTGGTAGAAGTCGGTGATGCGCAACTTGCCGCGCCGCACCTTGCCCTCGGCAACAAGGAACACCTTGCGCATCACCTGGTACATGGCCAGACGCATGGAGGCCGCGCTGGCGCCAAAAAGCGGGTTGGGTTTGAGGTCGACGTAGTCGCTGAATCCCCGGTCAAACCCGAAGACGCTCATGGTGTTCGGATTGTTCGAAAAGCCCTTGGCGTAATAGCCCGCCTCGGCCAGCGTTCCGGCCAGCGTGGGGATCCCGGCGGCGAGCATGCCGGTCTTTGTTGTGGCGCGGTGCGCCTCGGGATAGCGCCCGGTGAAAATGGTGCCGAAAGAGGGCTTGGTCCAGGAGGCCTGGGCAAAGGCCTGGCTGAAGAGTACGGCGTCCTTCGCATAGGCGTCCAAGGCCGGGGTGGCGGCCGCCGCCTTCGGTGAATAGGCGCGCAGATAATCGGCGCGCAGCGCGTCCGCCGCGCACAGGATGATATTGGGCCCCTTGGCCTGGGCCTTGGGGGCGAACGGCTTTACCGCGGCATCCGTTTTGAGCGCTGCGCCGAGACCCACCCCAATGCACATCACCAGCACCCAGCTGGCCGCGCCCAACAGCAGCAAGGGAAGCACGCGCTGCCGTGCCAGGCGTCCTGCAATGGACGCCTTGATATAGGCCGAGACGAAGCAGAACAGCGTCACCGCGCCCGCAATGCAGACTACCAGGATGAGGTCGCGGCGGCTAAGATCGTGCCCGGCCAGCACATCGCGCTGGTAGCGGAACAGGCCGATTACCGCGGCACTCAGGCCGAGAACCGCCGCCGCCGAGGAGGCGAAGCAGAATACCCAGCCCGCAAACTTGTCCAGCAGCAGAAACAGAAACACCAGCCCGGCGCCGATGCCCAAGCCCACACCGGCAAAGCACAGGCTGTAGGCTATCGGGCCCCATACGAAGAGCCCCGTGTCTTCAATGCCGTTACCAAGCACATGGCGCAGCCACAGGGCCTCGGCCAGTGCGACGGTCATTCCGCCCAGCAGGCCGCCAGAGCCCGCCGCGGCGAGCGTGGCGGCAATCTTACGCCGGTATTCGGCCACCTTGTCCGGCGAAAGCGCCGCAGAGGGCGGCGGCGAAGCGATTGCGGCCAACTCGGCCGCATCGGCGCGCGCCTTGCCCCGGAAACCACCGCCCAGCAACAGTAGCGGAATGCTCAGGACAAAGGGGATGATCTCTCCGGCCCAAAGTTCCAGGTGGCCGCCAAGAATGGCCGTGGCCGTGCCGGCCGTGGGCCCGAGCACCAGGCCGAAGGCCACCTCGCGCACACCCAATCCGGACACCGTAAACGCCAGCACCGACGCGGTAATCATGAGCGGGCCGACAAAGAAGATATCCGCGACCGAGGCATTTTGCGCGCGGATGGCCATGAAGGTGCACTGGAATGTGGCGCAGGTGCCCAGGTGCACGCCCACGCCGAACAGCACCGCCAGCAGCAACGATGTGCGCGACCCCGCGTAGGCGGTGACCGCGTCGCCGAGCCGGTTCACGATGCGGCGCAGCTTGCCGGGCACGGGCAGCACCGCCACGCACACCTGGATAATGCGCGGATTGAGCAGCAGCAGCAGGCTGCCGATGACACCGCAGGCCAGCATGGCCATGATGACGGCCAGCATGGGCACGTTGATCTTGAGGTAACGAAAGCCCAGCGGAAATGTGGTGATCACGAGCAGCGAGAGCGAAATGATTGCGGTGAGCTTTTCGATGGCAATCACCGTGGCGCACTTGATGGGCTCGCGGGTGTGGCGGGCGGACTCGACCAGGCGAACCCCGTCAAGGCCGATGGTGCCCGGCGTGACCAAGCCGACGGCCCGGCCCATGAACCACTGGTAGGC
>CAIJOU010000705.1 GCA_903822375.1 Candidatus Hydrogenedentota bacterium | reverse complement strand
TTTCTTGGACACCGGATGGTGCTGTGCGGTTTCACGGAAAAGGCCCCGCTGACCGACGCCAGCGGGGCCCAAAATTCACCATGCGTTCATGGAACGCGCCTATTTCCCCGCAGGGGCCGGTTCAGCCGCAGGCGCAGGTGCAGGCGCGGGTACCGGGGCCGGTGCAGGGGCAGGCGCAGCCGCAGGGGCCGGGGCCGGGGCCGCAGGAGCGCCCGCCGCGGGAGGTGCCCCGGGAACGGTCGCGGGCGCCTTCAGCGCATTAAGCACTTCCTGGCTGGTCTTCATCTTAAACACCTTGAAGGGCACACGCACCTCAGGACTCGCCTCCGAATCCGTCTTGAGAATGAGTTCCTTGCCGTCGAGCGAATCGTCCTTGGGCATCCCGCTAAGTTTCACGGCGTAGTGGTTGTCGGACAATTTGTTGATGTCCGCAGTCACGCCCTCGACGGGCGCAACGACCCCGGTGATGTTGAACTGCTTGACGCGACCCGGTTCCACGCTTATCTGCTGCGTTTCCTTCTCGCCGGGCGTCTCGGAAAAGCGCACGTTAATTGTGGGCGGCATGACGAGCAGGGCGCCGATAACCTGTGCGTTGATGGAACTGAAAATAACGGGACGGTCGGGATTATCTGTCCGTATGAGGATGCGTCCATTGTGGAATCCGGGCGGCATCGCACCCTTGCTCCGAAGCTCGATGTTGTATTCTCTTCCGGGGGTGACTTCCTTGATTTCGTATTCCATAAAGTCCATGCCGGTGATTTCAACGGACTGAACGGCGAAAGTAATGCCCTCTTTTTTCGCCATGATCTTGAGGCTGGCGGTGCGGGGATTGTCATCCTCGACGCGGGGGATGGTGATGACCTCGGGGTCGATCATGATGGGGGCGATGGCCGTTCCGGTCAGGGTCAGGGTGATGGACGGCTTCGCGGGATCGCTGGTCGTGACCATGACGGTCTTGGTGAGCTTGCCCTGGCGGCCTTTGAGATTCAGGGTGGTGGCCAGCTTCTCTTCCTGCCCGGCCTGCAGGGTCTTGTTCTCCAGTTGCGCCGTGGTGCAGCCGCACCCAGGTTTGACGTCTTTGATTTCCAGCACGCCCGGGCCTTCATTGCGCAGGATGAAATCATGCTTGAGCACTTCGGAGGCGTCCATTTCGCCAAAATCGAAGGTCGGCTCGGGGCAGACAAACTTGGGTTGCGCATCAGCAGGCGCCGCCGGGGCGGGCTGGGCGTTGTTCGCATCTGCGGGAGCTGCGGGCACGGGCGCCGGCTCGGGCACCGGTGCGGGCGCGGCGGCGGGCGTCGGGGCAGGTGTGGCGGCGGGTGCAGGCGTTGGCTCGGGCACCGGTACGGGAGCAGGCGCGGGCGCGGGTGCAGGCGCTGCGGCATGATTCAGTGCCTCGGGAACGACGGGCGGCGGGGCCGGTTTGACCTTTTCGATCACCGGTACGGGAGCCTTTGCCTCCGGAACTGCGGGCTTGGCCTGTTCCGGGGTGGACCCGCTGCCGCCACAGCCGGGCAGCAGAACCAGGGCAAACACCGTGCAACACGCGCACACAGACATCACAATTCGAACATGCTTCATGGCCGTGACTTCCTTCTTGATTCATTTTGTCAAGGGAAACAACCCGTTGGGGTCGCCTGCAAACCAATGGATTCTAGCACCATGCCCGTCGGAATCCAAGTCCGGGAGGTACTTGGTATAAACGAGCGGGGCGGCACTGCTGGTAGACAGTGCCGTCAGGGAAAAAACGAATGAAACCAAAGGCTTGCACCGACGGGTCCCATGGGATACAGTGTTGCCTGTTCCGGCCCCTGCCTGCGGCGAGTCTACCGGAGCGACATACCCCCCCTACCTGCACAGGAGACACAACTGATGTTGAAAGTACGAGGCATTTTGGCGGCTGCGATTCTGGCGGCGGTCCTTCTGGCGGCGGGCGCCGGGCAGGCGCAAAACGTGGTGGAAGGCGGCTGGATCAAGCTTTTCGACGGCGAAACGCTTTACGGCTGGACCGCATTCGGCGATGCCGGCTGGGAAGTGAAGGACGGCGCAATCGTCTGTGAAAAGGGAAACAGCGGTTTTCTCGCCACCACTTCGGAGTTTGCCGATTTTGAGCTGACGGCCAAGATGCGGGTCACGGCGGCGGGCAGCGGCGGATTTGCCGTGCGCGCCGGCCTGGACGGTTATGCCGCCGACAACGGCGGCGGAGCCGTCAAACTGCCCTTCAGAAAAGATGCGGATTTCAAGGAAATCCATGTCAAAGCGGTCGGCGGCAATGTCGAAGTGACCGTGGACGGCAAGGCGGCGCCGGTAACGGTGACGCGCCCGCTGGGCCACATTGAAATCCAGTACCAGCGCTACCATGGCGACAAGGGCCAGACCAAGGTCGAGGTTTCCGAGGTGAAACTGCGCCCGCTCGGTCTGACCCCGCTGTTCAACGGAAAGGACCTCACCGGCTGGAACCCGATCCCGAACCACAAGTCGGAGTTCGCCGTGGTGGACGGCGCGCTGAATATCAAGAACGGCAACGGCCAGATTGAGACGGCGGGCACGTTCAAGAATTTCATGCTGCAAATCGACATCTTCTCGAACGGCGACCATCTGAACAGCGGCGTCTTC
>CAIJOU010000704.1 GCA_903822375.1 Candidatus Hydrogenedentota bacterium | reverse complement strand
CACCACATAGTCGCGGCCCGCCTCATAGACCACCGTGTTCGCCTGCCCGGGCTCATAGGTGCTCCGCACCACGACACTGCCCTGCGCCACATGGCCATGGCACAGCTTTCCCGGCTCGGTCTTGGCCAGCACCAGGCTGTCGCCCTTCATGGCAAGGACCTTCCCCGCATCAGCACCTGCGGCTGCGGCGGTGCCGAGCGCCGCCAGGACAAGGAGCGGAACCATTAATCTCTTCAGACCCCAACCTGCCACAACCCCTGCCTGCGTCGTCTTGTTCATGGGTAACTGTCCAATGCTGTATGCGGCCCAGTGCTCTGCCTGCCCGAAAACGCCGGACAGGAATCCCTGATTATGGGATTCTTCATCCGCCTGGTCAACCCTGCATTGCTTTACGCAACACGAGACCTCGATGTCATGCAATTCATCTTGCCCGTCGTGTCCCATCCAATGGGCCTCCATGAAACTGGACAACTACTGCTATACTCCCCGCCAAGTACAAACCCGCTCTCCGACTCAAAATGGGAGATTCGCGCCATGATTAAGCATATCCTCATAGCCGCCGTTGCACTCGGTTCCGCATGCGCCTTCGCCGAACCGGACAACTCGAAAACCGACTGGTTCGTGAAGGCCGGGTACGGCGTGTTTGTCCACTACCTCGAAGGAATCCAAAACAACCCCGGGGAGATTCACAGTCTGGGCAAACACAGCTCATGGGACGAATGCGTGCGCGATTTTGACACGGAGCGGTTCGCCGACTCGATGGCCGAGGCCGGCGCCGGCTATGTGATTTTCACCGTGATGCAGATCTCCCGGCATATGATTGCGCCCAACGCCACCTTTGACCGCATCACCGGCTACAAACCCGGCGAGGCCTGCGCCACGCGCGACCTCATCGAAGACCTGTACACCTCGCTGAACCGCCGCGGCATTCCCCTCATGCTCTACTGGACCGGCGACGGCCCACGGGCGGATGAAAAGGCCGGTCCCGCCTACGGATGCGGCGGTCCGGTTTCAAAGGAGTTCGTGCAGAAATGGGCGGACACCTTCCGTGAATACGGCGAACGCTACGGCGACAAGGTCGCGGGCATCTGGTGCGACGGAAGCTACTCCTTCATCGGCTACGACGACGAGAAACTCGGCATACTCGCCCAGGGCCTCCGTGCGGGAAGCGCGAAGCGCATCATCGCGTTCAATCGCGGCGTGGACCCGCTGGTGAAATCGTACACGCGCCACGAAGACTACACCTGCGGCGAGCAGAACAAGTTCTTCGACATGCCGGTCGGCCGTTTTCTCGACGGCGAACAATGGCACATCCTGTCCTTCCTCAGCGGCAAGTGGTGGGGTGCGCCCGGCGTCGGCTACACGAAATCGGAACTCGCTGAATACGTGTTCGACGTGCACCAACGCGGCGGCGTGGTTTCGATTGACGTGCTCCTCTTCCGCGACGGCTCGATTGACCGCTCCCAACTGGAGACGCTCAAGGCGGTCCGCACCGAACTGCGCGACGGCGCCGCGCGACCGCCTATACCGCCCGGCAACCGCGCTTACCGCAAGCAGTCCAAACTGCTCAGCCTCGACGGATCCCATCCGCTCGAAGTGAACTGCGGCACCCAGTTTCCCAAATTGGGCGTGGACGGGCGTCTGGACACGTTCGCCCTTTCCGGGGGGGAATGGCCCTGGACCTATGAAGTGGACCTCGTCGACACCATTCCCGTGCGCCGCGTAAAAGTCACCTTCGCATCGGGTTACGCGACCCGTTTCGAGATTCGTCTGTCGCAAGACGGGCAGAAATGGCAGACCGTCGCCTCCAAAGACGGCCACGACGGCCAGCCCTACGAAACGACCATCGAACCGGTGTCTGCCCGCTACATTCGCGTCTGCGCCATTAAGCCCGACGGGCCCGACCAGCCGGGCGGACAGATGAGCGTCGCCGAACTGGAAGTGTACGAATAGGTCGGCGTGGGGGAGAGGCTGCGCCGTGCTGCACCGGACATCCGCAGGGGTTGCGGAATGAATTTGTGTGCCCCGCCCCCGCCCCTGCCAAGCCGAAACCGGAACAGGAGAAAGAAAGTCCATTTGTTCGCATGCGGGCGTAACAGCTTCTGAGAAGGCACTTTCGAGGTGGGGACGGTATGCGACAACTCAAACGGTATTTGTCCGGCGGACACAGCCGGGCCGAGATTCGGTGGCATCTGGGCATCCTTATGGTGGGATACTGGGGCCTCGTGCTGTGCGCGTGGCTCGGGTATCCGGCGGAGAACCAGTTCTCCATCACAACGCGGATGCTGAGCGCGCTGGGCAGTTCTGACGACCGTTACAACCCGCGATGGTACTGGGTGTTCTCCGTTGCGATGTTCTATTGCGGCCTGTGCATGGTTCCGGTCATGCTCTATGTGCGCCGCAGACTGTCGCCCGTTTCCGCCTGGGGCGCGTCCGTGGGTGCCTTCTTCTTTCTCTTGGGCTGCGCCGCCATCATGCTTACCGGCCTCTTTCCCTATGCCCACCGCGAGGTCCTCGGATACGAGTTGGCGCATCTGCACATGAACGCCGCGGCGCTCATCACGGCCAGTTTCGCGCTGGGCGCCATATGGCACGGCCTGCTCCTGCTCCAGGACCGCTTCGCCCGCAAAACCTTCGGGCAGCAGGGGGCGCGCCCGTACCTGCGCTTCGTCGGGCCTTTTCTGGTGTGCGTCCCGGTGATTCTCGCCCTCGGCTACCGGATACGCTGGGAATCAGTTCTCGCCGGCAATATGTCGGCGGCCTTCGCCGGCATGGCGCACGTTCCCTTCCTGGAGTACGTCGCCATCTGGACCCTCACCGTCTTCGTCGTCTGGTTCACCATCGTGCTGCCCCATCCCGAGCAGGAATCGGCGCAATAGCAGACGAAGGCGCGGCATCCGAAGGGAATGCGGCTGCACGCGGACGCGCCTGTTGTTTCTCGCCCCAGCCCCACTTCACCAACAGGAACACCCGCCCAACCAAACAGTCCTTGCAGTCTCAATGCTGCGACCCGGCCCGAAAAAGCCGAGAAAAGCAAGCGGAAAAACGGGGGAGCTTTGTGTTACGCTCTCATGTGATTATCGGTGACTTACGTCCATTTTTCATAGGCTCCTTTGCCCTTTGTCCTTAGCCCT
>CAIJOU010000703.1 GCA_903822375.1 Candidatus Hydrogenedentota bacterium | reverse complement strand
TTTCCTGCTGTCCTTTGTTTGCGCGTCCCATTGCCATGCGTGCCGTCTCCCACGTTGACCACGCGCCCATTGTATCATAAGAACAGATTAATAGCTATAACCATACTGTCGGCTCGGCTGGCTTTTACCACAGACTGCTAGAATATATGGTTTTGCTCGCATAACGTCTTTCCTTCCCCCAACCTTCATTATCAATTGTCAACGGTCCATTGTCAATTGTCCCCAAGCATGCCCTTGGCGAAAGATGGTCCTCAGCGGTCCCGCAGCGTTCCTGCACAAACGGCGGGGATTATACCCCAGCATGCGGGTGGTCTTCTCATGGCAGGCACTCCCTTCTCTGTCTTCTGTTGCGCCCGGAGGGGCTGTGTGACTAGAATGGCCGCTCCGGCGCGGGAATACGTCCCGGCGCATGAACGAAGGACTGGCTGTGGCATTTTCCTCGACGATTGTGCATGTGCCCCTGGGTGAACGGGCCTATGACATCCACATTGGCGTGGATGACCTCTCGCCGCTGCGCGAAGTGCTGGGCCGTGTCGGCCGGGGCGCGGTGGGCCTGGTGACCGACAGCAATGTCGGTCCGCTTTACGCGGCGCGGGTGGAGGCGGAGATCGCGGCGGCGGGCCGCCGCGCGGTCACCCACGTGATGCCGGCCGGTGAGGCGGGCAAGCAGTTGGAGCGCATCGGCGAAATCTGCGGCGCATTTCTGTCCGGCGGGCTCGACCGGTCGGGCGTGGTGGTGGCGCTGGGCGGCGGGGTGGTGGGTGACATGGCGGGGTTTGCCGCGGCGGTGTTCATGCGCGGCGTGCCGTTCATCCAGATTCCGACGACGATTGTGGCGCAGGTGGATTCGAGCGTGGGCGGCAAGACGGGGGTGAACCATCCGCTGGGCAAGAACACGATCGGCGCGTTTCACCAGCCCGCGGCGGTGGTCATCGACATGGGCATGCTGCGCACGCTGCCGCCGCGCGAACTGCGCGCAGGCATGGCGGAGGCGATAAAACACGGCATAATCGCCGACGCGGCACTGTTTCAGTATTTGGAGAAGTCTTCCGCGGCGGTGCTGCGCGGCGACTTGGATGCGCTGCGGACGCCGGTGGTGAGGTCCTGCGAGATCAAGGCGGCGGTGGTGGCCGAGGATGAGCACGAGCACGGGCGGCGGGCCGACTTGAATTACGGGCACACCTTCGGCCATGCCATCGAGACGGCCAGCCATTACGACCGCTTCCTGCACGGGGAGGCGGTGGCGCTGGGCATGTGCGCCGCAGGCGCACTGGCGCGGGACCTGGGACTGATTGACGATGCATTTGTCGAACGGCAGGAGGCGTGCATCGCGGCCTACGGGCTGCCGGTGCGGTGGCCGGAATTGCCGGTGGAGGAGACGCTGGCGGCCATGAAAACGGACAAGAAAGCGCGCGCGGGCACGCTGAAGTTTGTGCTGGCAACCCGCGTGGGCGCGGTGGTTCACCGCACGGACGTGACACCGGACGCGGTGCGCGGGGCACTGGAGACGTTGCGCTGAATTCAACAGGCGGCCCGGCCGCCGGGAAAGGAATCCAACCATGCCTTTTGGGGGCGAGAACGCGGAAAGCTATTATGATGAAGGGCTGACGGCCGCCATGAAGGGCGACACGGAGACCGCACTCGGGCATTTCTCCAAGGCGCTCCAGATGGACCCGTTCCTGAACGCCGCGGCCTATCAACTGGGCCGGTGCCAACTGCGCCTGGGGCAGGCCCACAAGGCGGCGCAAACGCTTGTCAACCTGCTGGACCGGGCGCCTCACATGACCGCGGCGCGCACCGAGCTGGCCTATGCCCACCTGATGGTGAACCATGTCGACGGCGCTCGCAAACTGTTCGGCGAGGTGCTGGACGAAAAACCCGACCAGCCCCTGGCCGTTCTCGGGCTTGCCTACTGCGCCTATCAGCAGTCGCAGTGGGACACGGCCATGGCGCTGGCCGACCGGCTGACCGGCGGGTCGGGTGCCGAGCCTTTTGAGGCGCTGTACCTGTCCGCCCGCGCGGCGCACATGCTCAAACTGCGCGACCTGGAGGCGGGTCGGCTTCAGGCGGCCGACGAACTGCTGAACCGGATTATCGAAACCAGCCCCAACCAGCCCGAAGGGTTCTATCTGCGGGGCCAGATTCACTTCCTCATGGGCGACTATGTAAAGGCGCTGGACAATTACCGCACCGCCGAGACCCGCACCCTGCCGAACAGGCACTACTGCGCGTACCACGAACACTTTGAACTGCTCGACGTGCTTTCGGGGCAGGGCTGGTGCATGCGGCAGATGGGCAATGAGGCGGGGGCCAAGGAAATCGGGCTGCGCATCCTCAGAATAAAACCAAACAGCAACCGCGGCCGCCGTCTGGCGGGCGGCGGCGCTGAGGGGTAACCGGGTCATGAGCGACCTGAACATGCAGCTCGTCAGGGAGTTCTTCGAACTCAACCGGTTCTACGTGCTGCCGCACTGGCGGTGCGAGGACGCGTCACACTCGAGCGAAAACGCCTCGCTGCTTTTTGTGGAACGCGCCCAGATCGAAGCCGGCACCGAACCTGAATTCCTGCTGCGCCCGGCGGACCTGGCGGGCATCCACCGCGCGGTGGTTGAAGTGCGCGCGTGGCACACCGACCGGGTTTATCCCTCCACCATCGAGGGCAACCCCGTGCTCGGCCATGTGGCCGGGCAGGAGATACGCGACCTTGCGGAGACCATGTTCGGGGTGCCCGACTTCAAGACCATCCTGGTTGTGTCCGAATTCTCGGCGGCACCCACGGTTCGGGCGCGGACGCTGCAGATGCTCCAGGACTTCGGCATCGGCCACGTGCTGGAATTCCCCACCATACTGGGCGATCTGCTCGACGGCGTCAGCGTGAACGGCAACTATGCGCCGTCGCAAACCCTGCAGACGTTGCGGCTGATGAAGCGGTACAGCTTCGTCCGCCGACAGCAGATGGAACTCGTCTTCCCCTCTTCCGGCGCCCCGGAACCGTCCCCCCGCGCCGGGCGTGGACGACCGCGTGAGGACGCGGTCGACAGGCGTGAAGAGGATGAGGAGTCCACGTACGGGTAGCCCCGGGCAGCAACACGAACGCGGCGCCCACGGGAGGTCTTCCCGCAACCGCCGCGCCGATAAACTGTCGCTGTCAGGATCAGTCGAGTGAAAGGGCCCCGGTCGGGCACACGTCAACGCACGCGCCGCAATCAACGCAGGTGTCTTCGCTTACCACGGCCTTGCCTTCATCATTCAACTCGATCGCCTCGGTCGGGCACTCACTGACGCAATCGCCGCAACCCGCGCACTGATCCAAATCAACCTTTGCCGCCATGAAATCATCCTCCAGTTAGAGACTTAATTGTGTGTTGGTGCATCCCGCCGCAGGGCGGACCTGCACCACGTTCTTCTTGGGTATAGTATCCCACATTTATTCCCACCGATGCCAGCACTGGGCCAAATTCCTGTTAAGGCAACCAAACTGGACCGCCGTGGGAGACCGTCAACGGGCTTTTGACTCAAGCGCCGGTCGGGGCGTTTCACTTGTGGCGGATTACATGCTAGACTTCCGGCCTTAAAGGAACCGGACATCATGCTCAAGAAACTCGTCGACCTGTTATATGGGACCGCCGTTCAGGAAGACCTGCAGCGCCAGTTGCACCGCGCCGCGTGCGTACTGCTTCTCGAAGTGGCCCATGCCGACAACCTTTTGATGGAAAACGAGTTGGCAGAGGTGAACCGGTCGGTCATGGAACGTTTTGGCCTGAACGAGCAGGAAGCCCTGGAACTGATAAGAGAGTCGGAGGCCGTACGCGAGGGCAGCAACGACCTGTGGCAGTTCGCCCGGGTAATCAACGAATCCCTGTCGGTGAAAGAAAAGACCGGTCTGTTGGAGGATATTTGGCGGGTGATCTATGCCGACGGCCGCCTCCAAAGCCACGAAGACCACCTTGCCCACAAATTGATGGACCTGTTGCGGCTAAACCACCAACAGTTCATCACCGCAAAACTGAAGATTCTGGCCGAGTCCAACGGCACCTGACCACAGGACACGGGGACAGACGTACCGCCCTGCTTGCAGTGTTGCGGCGTTTCCTTCTGCTTCATAGTATTTAGTGACATGACGGTTCTTAGCCTTACAAATGGAGAGAGTGGTGCGGCAGATGGCCTGTAATATATTGTGCTACAATGTTTTGCGCCCCAGTACAGGACCACTGTTTAACAATGTGTCTCTTATTATCTTTTCTTATTGCATTTAATTCCTAATAGGACTTGATCTTTTTCCCTTTTTTGTATACCATTTCCAAGCTATCAGGAATGAACTCGTGTTAGAGTGTGTTTCGACGCCAACCGTGGTGGATGTGTAGCGATAGCCAAGTATTCTCCGGATATTGTCCGAGACCTCTTACGGGCGGGCGGTGATTCGGATGTGCGATGGCTTAACGGGTTTCAAGTCCATAGGTCACTTCTGGGAGAAATTGTGCATGGATCTATTTCCGCTGGTTGATCCAATCCCGTTGCCGGCACCGGTATGGCTGTTCAAGGTCCTTCAATCGGTGACCCTGGCGCTGCACTTCACGGCGGTGCATCTCATGGTCGGAGGGCTGTTTCTGGCGACATGGTGGGCGATTCGCGGTCGCCGGAGGAATGATGAGCGGATGGTGGCGGCAAGCGGCGCGATTGCGCGGCGGCTGCCCATTGTCGTGGCCTATGTCATTAACCTGGGTATTCCTCCGCTTCTGTTCGCCCAAGTGCTCTACGGCCGCGCGCTGTACACGTCCAGCATCCTCATTGGCGTGTTTTGGATCATGGTTATCTTCATGCTGGTTGCGGCGTACTTCCTCATGTACAAGATGGCAAAGCGCGCGGACACCGGATGGGCGTTTGGTTGGATGGGGGTAATCGCGCTGCTGCTTGTGCTGAAAATCGGATTTGTCTACACGAACAACATGACGCTCATGCTCCGCCCGGAAGCGTGGGCCGAGATGTACCGCAGCAACCCCACGGGGGCGCATCTGGCCCACGGCGATCCGACGATCCTGCCGCGCTGGCTGTACATGATGCTCGGTTCGGTGGGCATGGCGGGCATCGGCCTGATGCTGCTCGGCCTGAGGTCCGGCATAGAGAAGAGTGCGGCCGCGTTTCTGCGGGGCCGCGGCGCAAGGCTGCTCACCATTTTCACGCTGGTTCAGATGGTCCTGGCGGTGTGGGTGTACCGGGCGCAGCCGGAGGCGGTCCGGGCGGGCATTTGGGCGAGCCTCTTTTACAAGGGCATATTCGGGGCATGGTTCCTGAGCGCGCTTGCACTGGTGGCGCTGGGCGCGTTTGGGGCGGTCACCGCCGCGAGCCGCGCGTGGTTGCCGGTGGCGCTGGCCGGGACCGTGGGTTTTGTCAACATCGCGCTTTGGGTGCTGTTCCGGGACGGAATCCGCGATGTGACCCTGGGGCTGCACGGCTATGACGTGTGGGCCCGCAATGTGTACACCAACTGGTCCATCGTGGTTCTGTTCCTGGTCCTCTTTGTGGCGGCGGTCGGCCTGACCGGTTGGATGGGACTGGTGACGGTTCGAGCAAAAGGAGCGGACGAGCAACATGCCTGACATCACATTGGACGAGAACGCCGCGGTTGCGCCCGGGGCCGATGATTCGCCGGAAGGCGTCAGCCGGCGCGGTTTCATCGCGCGGGCGGGGCTGGGCGCGGTTGGCGTGTGCTATGCGGGTGCCATTGCGTACCCCATTTACCGCTACCTCGCGGCTCCCGCACAGCAGGCCGCAGAACTTGCGGCGGTGACCGAGGTCAAGATACCCGAAGAAAAGATGCCGGAGGCCGGCACGGCGCTCATGTTCCGCTTTGGTTCCCGGCCCACCATGCTCATCCACCACAAGGACGGGACGATGGTGTGCCTGACCGCCGTTTGCACGCATCTGGGATGCACGGTCCAGTACCAGCCGGAACAGGACCACATTCACTGCGCGTGCCACGGCGGGACCTACGATGCCCGCACGGGCGCGAACATTTCCGGGCCGCCCCCGAAACCGCTGCAACGCTTCAACGTGGAGAGAGCCAATGGCCAAATCCTCATTACCCGGGTTTGATATCATGACCCTCGGACAGATCTACGACTGGCTCGACGAACGGCTCGGCGTGAAGGAAGTTGTGGCGTTTGCCAAGAAGAAAGTGGTGCCGGAACACGCCTATTCCTTCTGGTACTACTGGGGCGGCATGTCGCTTTTCTTCTTCCTCGTGCAACTGGTCAGCGGCATCCTGCTTCTTGTGTATTACCGCCCCGGTGAGGGCGCCTACGATTCGGTGCGGCAACTCGTCTACGAGATTGATTTCGGCTGGCTTATCCGGTCGGCCCACTCCTGGGCGGCCAACCTGATGATCTTTGCCGTCTTCGTCCACATGTTCTCGGCGTTCTTTATGAAGGCATACCGGGCTCCGCGCGAGTTCGGCTGGTGGACCGGGCTGGGATTGCTGGGGCTGGTGACGGTGTTCGGGTTCAGCGGGTATCTGCTGCCGATGGACGAACTGGCTTTCTTTGCCACCAAAGTGGGCCTGGAAATACCCAAGAACATGCCCGGCATGCGGCCCATCATCGAGAACATCGTCCAGGGCGGCCCGGACGTCTCGAGCGTGACCATCCAGCGCTTCTTCGCGCTGCACGTGGTGGTGCTGCCGCTTCTGTTTCTGCCGTTGCTCACGTTCCACCTTTGGCTGGTGATGAAGCACGGCAATGCGGTCCCGCCCAGTGAGGAGGCAAAACCCGCCCCGCAGCGCAGGACCGTGCCGTTCTTCCCGAACTTTTTCATCAAAGACCTGGCGATGTGGCTGATCGCGCTGAACGTGCTGGCCATTCTCGCGTCGCTGTACCCGTGGCAGCTGGGCGTGCAGGCGGATCCGCTGATGCCCGCGCCGGAAGGCATTCACCCCGAATGGTACTTCATGAACCAGTTTGAGCTGCTCAAGATTCTGGGGCGGATTCTGCCCGGCATGGCCGGCGAGATTGGGGGTGTCCTCGTGTTCACCCTGGGCGGCGTGCTCTGGGGCCTGATCCCGTTGTTCGACACCAGCAGCAGGTTCGGGTCGCGCGCGCGCATCGCCACCTGGTTTGGCTTCATGGTCATCGCGGGCCTGATCGGCCTGACCCTGCTTGGCTATTACGAAGTGGCCGCTACGCAATCCTAACAAAGAACGAGTCCATCAGGAGAACGCGGAATGAACTACCCCGTTTGGGATGTGCCGATCCTGGGCAGCGCCTGGGTGATTGGCGCCATAGCCAGCTTTCACGTGCTGGTGTCGCACTTCGCCATTGGCGGCGGCTTCTACCTGCCGATAGCCGAGCGCAAGGCGCTGCGCGAAGGACGCTCTGACTGGCTGGAAGTCATCAAGAGCCACTCGCGGTTCTTCATGGTGCTTACGGCCGCGTTTGGAACCGTCACGGGCGTGGGCATCTGGTTTGCGATTGGGTTGGGGAGTTCCGAGGGACGAGCACGCTCATTCACAATTTCGTTTTCGGCTGGGCGATTGAGTACACCTTCTTCCTCGTCGAAGTCACGGCGGCCATGGTGTACTACTATACGTGGGGCCGGGTCAGCGACCGCCTTCACCTCGCCATCGGCTGGATCTATGCGGGTTCGGCGTGGCTGAGCCTGGTGATCATCAACGGCATTCTAACCTTCATGCTGACGCCGGGCCAAGCCTGGCTGGGCGCGGCGGGAACCGGCACCGAAGCCTCCTTCTTCTGGCAGGGCTTCTTTAACCCCACCTACTTCCCCAGCCTCGTGTTGCGCACCCTGATCTGCATTTCACTGGCTGGAATCTGGGCCTTCATCACTACAAGCCGCATAGACGGCGCCACCCAGCCGAAGCTGAAGACGGATATAATGCGCTGGACCGCGAGGTGGCTTGTGCCCGCGTTCGTGCTCCTGCCGCTGTGCTTCATCTGGTACCTTTACAGTGTCCCCGAGACGAGCATCGGCCTGCTGCAGCTCGGCGTCAAAACCATTGGAATGGGGACCTTCACCCAGGTTACGCGCGCGGCGCTGATCACGGTTATGACCTCCGCCACCATCGGCGTGATCGTGTACCTGCTTGCATGGCGCACGCCGCTGGACTTCAACCTCGGCCACGCATGCGCGCTGCTACTGCTCGCCATGGCCGCCAC
>CAIJOU010000702.1 GCA_903822375.1 Candidatus Hydrogenedentota bacterium | reverse complement strand
GCGGACCGCCCGAGTTGCCGCCGAAAATCTCCGCATCGTGGCCCAGCCAGCGCACAAGCGAACCCACGTTCTCGCCGTCCTGCTCCATGCCGCCGTACTTGTCCATCCAATCCGGCATGGTCATCTCGGCGTTGCTCACGATGCCCAGCGTCACGGACTGCGACAGCGCAAGCGGACTGCCCATCGCCAGCACGTGGTCGCCCACCCTTACCGTCGACGAATCGCCGAAGGAGGCCACCGGGAAGCTTCGGCCGTTGGTGTTCTTTAACTTGATGACCGCGATGTCCGTGAGCGGGTCGGTGCCCACCAGTTCGGCCTCAATCTCCTCCTTGTTCGAAAAGGTGCATTTCATGTGCTTGGCATGGCCTGCCACGTGGTGGTTGGTGATGATGTGCCCGTCCGCCCGGATGACAATACCGCTGCCGGACGCCTCGCTCTTCATCTCCCGTCCCTCTTCATAGTACGTTTCCACGACATGGATGCGTACCAGCGCCGGATTCACTTTGTCCACCGCCGCCTTGATGGCCCCGCTCAGGTCGCCCATATCGGCGGGTGTCGTTTGCGCCCGCGCCGCCGTGGCCGCGCAGAGGAGACAAGCCACAAGGCCAACAAAGTGCAGGAAGGAGTGTTTTTGGAATTGCACGCGAGTCATGAAGCGCTCCTGATGTCCGAAAAAGGCATTTCGAACGGTTAACAGTTCCGGCCCGCCTTGGAAACGGCCATGGCGCCCCTTCCGGGCCGGAGTTAAGTGTCATTCTAGGCCAAAGCCGCCATAGCGCTCAAACAAATCAGAGGCTTGCCAATCGTCCGGCAACGCCGTCCCATGGCTCCCAGATTGCCCCTGAAGCCCCTGATTCCCATGACAGAAACAGGGGGAAAGGTACAGGTGTACACAGCGGGCTTTGACAGAAGTGGCAGGGGGGGAATCCGAAGGAAGAGGAGCGCAGCCGCGCGGCGCAGGCAGTACAGGTAGTCTTGGGGAAGGGGTGACGTGAGGCAGATGGTGTGCCATACGCTCCCGTGCCGCGCTCCTCTTGAGAAGATCGGTCCGGTGTCCCATAACGAGAGAGGGGGGCCGCCAAAACGCGGTAGAGCAGGTACTCTTAGGGAAGGAGTGACGTGAGGCAGATGGTGGCCCGCGTTCCGCGGACCCGCCCTCTCTCTTAGGGAAACCCGTGTAAATGACATATTAGGACAAATGAGGCGGAACGTGGCGCTGGCATAGCAGGTACTCTTGGGGAAGGAGTGACGTGAGGCAGATGGTTGTGGTGCTGCCGCGCGCCTCCGTCGCCGCCTCTGAAGGGCATTGTTTGGGTGGACCGGGTTTCTTCGGATTCAACTTTCTGGAGAAGTCAGGGACTGGTTACGGCAACCTCCGTAAAGGAGGTTTCGATGGAACCTGTCGTGTAGTCGGGTAGCACGCTGATGTGCAACACGCTGTTGCCGGCAAGCATCGCCGGATCGGGCACCTTGACAGTGCAACTGCCCGACTCCTTGCTGCGGAACACCAATGAATCAAGGTGCGCTTTGAACAGCGGGTGCATGTTGTTGTCAGAAACATAAACGTCGTAACCGGCATGACCGGTGACAAACGGATCGGGCTTCCACTCAAAATGGATCGCGTTTACAGGTTCGCGCTGGGTCTCAACCACGAAAACCTGCTCGGCCCTGAACAGCCGCGGCGTTATTCCCTGTTCCGTCGCATAAAAGGCCTTGGCCGCCGCCGCATCGGGAGTCAGCTTGTCGGCGCGGGCCGTCAGTTCATCCACGTTGACTTTCGTGCTGGTCAGCACTTTCAAGTCGGGTGCCACCTCGGTCTGCTCGCCGTCTCCCAGCACGATAAAGGTGTTCGCATTCTCGACCTGCACCTCCCCCTTCACCACCGCCACCAGTGTGGAATCGCTCAAAACGTCTATGGAGAACACGGTTCCGAAAACCGTAATCAGGCCGTCGGGCGTGCTCACCCGGAAGTAACGCTCCCCCTTGCCGACGCTGCAGTGAATCGAACCGGACTCCAGCCGCAACTCACGGGCGCCGCATACCTTGACCCGCGCGTCGGAGAACATGCGAATTTCCGAATTGCCTTCCAGACCCATGACCAGCCCGCCGTCGCTCCCAGTCTCATAGCGCACGGGAGCACTGATGCGGTCACTCAGGTGAACACTGTGTCGCTGGGGCTCTAAATCGGTGCTGCTGGTCACCGGCTGATGCTGAAAAAGCACCATCCCCGCATACCGCTCCGCAGGCGGTTCATGACCGGACCAGGATACCCACAGCGCCACGCCGAGCAACGCCAGCATCATTGGTGCAAACACCGGCAACATGGCGCGCATGCGGCCGAACGGGCCCTGCCATTCGGGATGTTTCACCCGCTGGCTCAATTCATGGTTCTGTACGGACGGTGTGTCCATCTCGGGAAGGTGCGCCATCACCTGCAGTGTAAGGTCCTTGCGCAGCCGGTCGGCGGAAAGCGTTTCATATAGCAACGCCACAGTGGCCCGTGAGGACTCCAATGCGGCATGACACTCGGCGCATTCTTTAACGTGCTGTTCAAGAATGAGCCGTTCCGCACCACCCGCCTCACCGTCCAGATAGACGGGAAACAGGGTTCTTATTTGCCCGCACGACGCCACGGCGCATCAACCTCCATCGTGGTCTTCTGCACGAGAATCTCGCGCAACTGGTTCACCGCCCGGTGGAGAATCGCCCGAACCTCATCGGGCGTATCCCCTGTAAACCGGGCAATTTCCTCGTAACTCAGTTCCTGCATGTATCTCAAAACGACCGGTAACCGGTACCGCTCCGGCAACACATCGATCGCCTCATGCACCTGCTCATACCGTTCTGCGGCGCGCATCATCGCCTCAGGACCCCGGCGCACATCCTCAATCGACAGCGTCCTTCGGTGCGGCAACGGCGTCTCCTGCTGCACCCGCACCATGTTCCTGCGCAGCCAGTTGGCCGCCGTGCGGGTCGCAATGCCCCGAAGCCACGGACCAAACTTGGTGTGCTCCTTGAGCGAGCGCAGGTTGCGGTAGGCCGACCAGAAGGTCTCCTGGGTCACATCCTCCGCCGCGCCATATCGGCCGACATAGTAGAACGCGGTGACATACACGGCTCCCTGGTAGCGCTTTACCAGCGCACCATAAGCCTCTGTGTCGCCCGCCAGGCATTGGATGATTAAGTCCGCATCCCCAGGATGCATGCTGTTTCCTTCCCCAAGGTCAGCCTCACATCAAACAAGCACGCCGCGTTCAACCGGCTCTACAATACTCGATTAAAATGTCGTAACAGCAGTGGCTTTGTCGCGGAACATCGTTGCGAAGTGTTCCATATCGGAACATAATGCCAAATTAATACCTACTGAGTGGGTGGTATATCAGTGTCAGCCCGGCCCGCATTCCGCCCGTAAAATACTTGAGGGTTCGGCGACCTCTCGGGCTGTGACGCCAACCAAGACCACGGGATATCAAGTAATCGATAGAGGATATGGACCCTTTCGGCATTCTCGGAAGATGCCGAGGTCAAATATGTGCTGTGCCCTGCTGGACTTCAGGAGGAATGACCTTGTGGAACCAAGCCGCGCTGCCTTCCAACAGGCCAATTGACTCGGTCCGTTCGGAAATTTGCTGAAAAGCGAAGGTTAAAGGGTATGAGAACTCGGACTGTCAGATTTGTACAGGGACGTCCGCTTTGGATTCGGGAACGTAGTATAGAAGTGCCCCGCCCCTGCCCTCCACCGAGTACGTGCCCACGCCTCCCGGCACAAGTACCGCCGCACCGCGCCGCAGGTTCATTTGACTCCCTCCGGCAAAGACGGCGAGTCCGTCATCAATGGCAAGCACGAGGTGGAATGACCCCGTTCCCTTCCCTATTGTCACGGACTGCGCCACTTCGATGCGTTCCGTCACGAAGTATTCACAGGCGCTCAGTATGTCACCATCCGCGATCGGGGCCGGGGATGACTTTGGACCCGGATGAGAAGCATTAAAGTGAATGGCCTCCATGGCCCTTTCGAGATGCAGTTGTCGTGGGTTGCCGTCGGCATCGAGCCGGTTCCAGTCGTGGACCCGGTAGGTGATGTTGCTGTTTTGCTGGATTTCGGCGAGCAGGATGCCGCCGCCGATGGCATGCACCGTGCCCGCCGGGACGAACACCGAAGTGCCCGCCGGAGCGGGGAAGCGGGTCATGCACCGGTCCACCCTGCCTTCGGCCACGGCCTCCGCAAAGGTTTCGCGGGTGGTGCCCGGCACCAGTCCGCAGACCAGTTCCGCGCCGGGGTCGGCCTCGATGACGTGCCACATTTCGGTCTTGCCCACGTCCGGTTCGCCAAGCCGCCGGGCAGTTTCATCATCCGGATGCACCTGCACCGACAGCGCCTCGCCGGCGTCGATCAGTTTGAGCAGCAGTGGAAACTGCCCGCGCGGTGTGGGTTTGACCCGGGTGCCCTGCAGGTATTCCGGGCAGTCGGCCATGATTTGTCCCAGTGTTTTGTCGGCCCAGGGGCCCGCATCGACCACGCTCTGGCATTCGTCATGGTCTGATATCAGCCATGCCTCGCCGATGACCTTTTCGTGCGGCACAGGGCGGCCGAGACTCGTACCGAGTCGGTGTCCGCCCCAAATCCGTTCAAAATAGCGTTCCCCAAAGGTCAGCAGTTCAGGCCGTTCACCGCTCATCTACATCGTCCCCTATCCCCGTGCAGTGACGGGAAAGTATCGCAATACACCCTCCTCGGCAGAGGAGGTCAACATTCCCTGGGATTCCAGCAGTTCCAACTGGCCCAGAGCCACTGACACGCAGAAGAACAGAACCTCCACCCCCATCCGCGGATAAAGGTGACGGGCCGTTTCATAGGGAGTGGCACCGGTCCCGGGCGGCCACGCCAGGATGCGCCGGTTACGGTCCTGGTGCCGTGAGAGGATGCGGTCCACCACGTGGCGGTGGTCCGCAAAGGGCTTCCCGTGGCCCGGGAAACACCAGCCCAGTTCAACCGCGCGGCAGCGGACGAGTGATTCCTCATACTGCACCAGGCTCTTGATGCGGTCCTGCCCCGGTGGCGGGCGGCGCATGATCGGGTTCGGGGTGATGTGCTCAAGAATGTGGTCACCCGTAATGCTGAAGCCGTCCGTTTCGTGAACGAAGAGAGTGTCTGTCGGCGAATGGCCCGGCACATGAACCACCCGGAAGCCGTCCAAGTGTGTTCCGTCGGGCAGCGTGCGGTCCAGTCGGTCAACCCGGTGGACAAAGGGCTTTTGCAAAGGCCGGCGTTCCAGCATCGAGGCAACCAGGTCGGACGGTGTGCCAAGCCCTTCAAGCAGCGTTGCCAGCCAGGCGTTGTGCGCGTCGTCAAAGGTGTAGGACAGTCCTGCCTGAAGGGGGAGTTCCGGATGTCCGCAGAGTTCCGCTCCCGATTCATCGACCACCCGGCCCGCCAGGCCGGTATGGTCAAAATGATGATGGGTCAGCACCACGCGCCCGATGTCCCGCACTGCGGCGCCGCGCGCCGCCAGTGTCTTCTGGAGGACCTGCCAGGCCTCTTCGGTGGGAACGGCGGCATCAAACAGCGTGAGCGTACCGCCGCCGTCGTACAGGTACATGTTGACCTCGCCAAGCAGAAAGGGCATGGCAACCGTCACCGGCTGAATGTGGCAGGTCTCCAACGGCGCAATCATGGCCGCATTACCGAATCACCACCACCTGGGAATTTGGGCCCAGCGACGCTATGTACCAGTTAATCAGTTCGGGGCCAAAGAACATGTAGATCAGACCCGCCACGGCGAGGTAGGGGCCGAAGGGGAGGTAATGCCCCTCAAGGGTAATCTCCTCGTCCGAATCAGCCGCGTCCGTTTTCTTCGCGCTTTCCACCACGGCATTCTCACCGCGTTTTCGGTAGTAGAAAAGCACGGAGACGCCGACGAAGCTGCCAATGACAGACCCCATCATCAATGTGCCAAGGGTGCCCTTCCAGCCCAGAAAAGCGCCAAGCATGGCCAGCAGTTTCATGTCGCCCATGCCCATTCCAGGCTTCTTCAGCAGCAGCACCGTCACCCGGTCGAGCGCGAAAAGAATGCCGGCCCCCAGCAGTATGCCGAGCAGCGAATCAAACACGCTCACCACGCGCAGTCCCGTGGCCTCGCCCCAGAACATGCCGGCCAGCGAGAGCGCAAGGCCGATCGGCACGCCCGGCAGCGTGATCTCGTCCGGAATCGTCCAGTCCGCCAAGTCCTGAAACGTGATGATGACCATGCCCGCGCACAGCGCCATGTACACTGGTGTGGCGGGGGAATAACCGAAACGCCAGTAGGTGGCCAGGAACAGCAACCCGGTGATAAGTTCCACGGTCGGGCACATCAGGCCGATGGGGGCATCGCAGTTGCGGCACTTCGCCCGCAACAGGACCCAACTCACCAGCGGGATGTTGTCAAACCAGGCGATCTCATTCATACACTTTGGGCAGCGCGATCGGGGCTTTATGATTGAAAGCCCCGCCGGCCAGCGGTCGATGCACACGCCGCAGAAACTGCCCACCGCCGTTCCCAGGACAAACGACATGATCATGAAGAAGCCGTGCAGGGACTGCAAATCTTTCGGAAGAGGCGTCATAACTGTTTCCCGTGGTGCTGTTGTTGCCGCGCAAGTATACCCGCCCCCACCTTCCGCCGCAAAGTGCCGGACAGGGGGGGCGCGGTTGTTCCATTCGAACGCCTTGGGAGGGTGCTTAGGCCGAAATGCAGCCCGTCAAAGAGGCCATGCAGTTTCGACCAGTCCGCGGATTGTCGCGACCTCGTCGTCGGACAGTTGCAGGTCGCCGGCCTGGGCATTTTCCCGGACCTGCGCCTCGTTTCGGGCGCCGGCGAGGGCGGTGGTCATTCCGGGCTGCGCCACCAGCCATGCGAGAAACACTTGGCCGAACGTGGCGTTGTGAGCCTCCGTGATCGGCCGGACCTGTTCCAGCATCTTCACGACCTTTACCCTGTTTTCCCGGGTAAAGAGCGGTTTGGTGCGGCGCAGGTCGCCCTCGGGGAATTCGCGGTCAACGGACACCTTTCCGGTAAGCAGCCCCTGGGCCAGCGGGCTGTAGGCCAGCACGCCAATGCCATTCTCGCGGCAGAAGGGAAGCACCTCCGCCTCCGCGCCGCGTACCAGCGCGCTGTACGGCGGCTGACTGCCGGCAATGGGCGCGGTCTGCAAACACTGGCGCATCAAGTCCGCGGAGAAATTGCTTACCCCGATGGCTCGGATCTTTCCCTGCTGCTGCAGGTCGAGCAGCGCGCCCATGGTGTCGTCTATGGGGGTGGTGCTGTCGGGCCAGTGGCACTGGTACAAATCTATATGGTCTATTCTCATGCGGCGCAGGCTTTGCTCGCATTCGTAACGGATGGATGCGGGACGCAGATTCCGGTAGAGGACTTGGGGTTTGCCGTCATTGTCTTTAGTGTCGAAGAACCGCTCGCCTTCGGTGCAATCCCACCGGAGCGCGCACTTGGTGGCGATGGTGACCCTGTCCCGTTTGCCAAATACTGCCCGGCCGACCAGGGTTTCACTGTGGCCCATGCCATACGCGGGCGCGGTGTCAATGCAGGTGATGCCCAGGTCGATCGCAACATCCATGGCGCGCACGGCGTTGTCATCATCCGGCCCGCCCCACATCCAGCCGCCGGCCGCCCACGCGCCGAAGG
>CAIJOU010000701.1 GCA_903822375.1 Candidatus Hydrogenedentota bacterium | reverse complement strand
GGCTTCTTGACGATAGAGGAGGTTCTCGCGGTCAAGGTGTTAAAGATCACCAAAGGAAACGAGATACACTTCAAGGATGCTGAAGATTTCAAGCGTGAGCTGGAGCAGTATGGTTTTACTGTCAACGTGTTCAACGTAGACCGGTTCTATCCCGCCGCCCATACTCTTTTTGTCGCGGTGAAGTGAGCCCGGGGAACAGGGGGTGCATTGTTGACTTTGCTTTTGACCGTGCGCCGCATCGCGGCCTATACTCGGGCCGTTGGTCGGCTTCCCGACATCTGGCGGAACGACAGCATGCACCGTCCGTTTTCGGTGGCTTTTTCTGTCCGAGTCCGGTGCCACCTCGCTGCGCACTGTACAGGTCTCACAGGAGGGTTGGTTCATGCATAAGAGGCTTTCCCTGTCCGTAATTCTTCCCGCCCACAACGAGAGCGCGAATGTCATGCCCATGTATGAAGCGCTCCTGAACGTGCTGGGCGGCGCGGATTTGGAAAGCTTTGAAATCATCTTCGTGGATGACGGCAGCACGGACGGCACCGTTGAGTCCGTCCTGAGCCTCTGCGGCAGGGATTCCCGGGTCAAGCTGGTGGAACTCTTCAGGAATTTCGGCCACCAAATTGCGCTTACGGCGGGCATGGCGCACGCAACGGGCGACGTCATCGTAACGATGGACGCCGACCTGCAGCATCCGCCGGCAACCATTCTGGCGATGCTTGCAAAGTACCGCGAGGGAAACGATGTCGTCTACGGAAAGCGGCTGGGGGGGCAGCGCGGTTTCATAAAACGGCTGTGCAGCAGCCTCTTCTATTATGCATTCCGCAAGGCCACCGGACTGCGTATTGAGAACAATGTCTCCGATTATCGCCTGATGAGCAAACAGGTAGTCGATGTCCTCAACGGCATGCGGGAGACGAACAGGTTTCTTCGGGGGATGACCCCGTGGATTGGCGGGCGTTCCGCCGTGGTGGAATACGACCTTCAACAGCGGCAGCACTGCGCACCCAGTTACAGTTTCGGCAGGTCAATGGCGTTGGCGACCACCGGCATGCTGAGTTTCAGCACGCTGCCACTCACGCTCATCTTCATCGCCGGTTTTGTTCTGTCGGCGATGAGCTTCGCATACGGGCTTTATCTTGTCCTTCACAAAATACTCATAGGCACCGCGGTTCCGGGATACACGGACATTATTGCAAGCGTGCTGTTCCTCGGCGGCATACAGCTGCTTTCCTTGGGGATCATCGGGAAGTTCATCGCCATTCTGCTGGACGAGGTTCGGGGAAGGCCGAACTACATCGTGCGGCGCGTTGTCGGCATCGAAACCGGAGAGGCGGGGAAATGAGTGGGCTCGGCGGCTCCGGGTGCCCTGCGCGGCTCATAGTAAACGCCGACGACTTTGGGCTGACGAGCGGGATCAACGCGGAAACGGTTCGCTGCATTGAGGAGGGGGCAGTTACCAGTGTTTCGATTATGCCGAGCGGGTATGCCTTTGATGAGGCCTGCGCGTTCGTCTCGCGATTTGCCCGTCGCGTGGGCATCGGGGTCCACCTGACCCTGGACGGGACACCTTCCGTTGCGCGTGCCGGTGATGTTGGCACACTCCTCGACGGAGAACAACGGTTCTTCTCTCGCAAACGGATTGTCTCGCGGCTGCTGACGGGCAAGTCGCTCCGCTCTGAGGTTCGGCGGGAGTGGGAGGCCCAGATAGAAAAGGTACTTGATGCCGGGTTGCCGGTTGACCATTTGGACGGCCACGGTCATCTTCATGTTTTGCCTCCCCTGGTTTCCGTGGTTGCCGAACTTGCGGAGAAATACAGGATTTCGGCGGTGAGAATGCCATGGGACCACTTTCAGGGGGGGCGCCCTTACAGAAGGCTTCCGGGACGCTTCGCGCTGCGGGCGGCGGCACTCCATGCCAGAAACAAGTTCAGGAACCGTCTGCGGTTCACCGACAGCATGATAGGCTTCTCCTGCGGAGGCAACTATTCGGAAAGCCTTTTCTTGGCGGACTTGGAACGAATCCGGGATGGGGAAACGGTCGAGGCCATGTTTCATCCCGGCCCGCGGCAGATTGATCACCCGAATCTCAATGCCTGGTCCGGATACAGATGGGACGTGGATTCTGCCACGCTCAGGTCGGAACGCGTGCGCGACTGGCTCGCGGAACGAAACTTCCAACTGGTCAAGTATGGTGATTTGGGCTAGAAGGACGGGTTCACGGGCATTTGGCCGTCATTCAGGGTAAGGTGCAGTGCTCTTTGAGCCTGGGATGGTGCGGCGGCGGCGGGGGGTGACATTGCGCCCTGCCTGCTGATATTCTTTGCTCCACAGGTAAAGCGCAATTCATTCATGAGGTTCTTCCCACATGTCCGACATGACCGACGCGTCTATCGCTGAGGACCCCCCGTTCCGGGAAACAACGGGCGCCATTGAGGATGGGTTGCCGGCGCCAAAACACCGGTTCCTAGAGTGCTGGCGCACGATGCTTCCCTATCTTGCCGCGTTCCTGTTGCCGCTGGCCTTCTATGCGTTTCTTATGGACCTTCCAAACCAGCGCTTTGACGTGCCGCTGGGTTACGGATACCACAAAGACATGCTGTTCGAGGCCACCACTTTCAAGGTGTTCACCGACAGGACGAACCCCTTCAACTCGCCCAATCTGGGTGCCCCCTTTGGAACCAACGTATTCTTCTATCCGATGAACGCGCATGTAACCGCGCTCATCCTCTTTGTGAGCGGTTTATTCTTCTCCGGTTATGGGGCCGCCGCCAATGCGGCATACCTGTTCACCTGCATGATCGCCGGGCTGACTGCCATGTGGAGCCTGCGCCGGCTGAGTGTGCCCGTTTGGCCGGCACTGGCCGGGGCGCTCCTCTATGTGTTTCTCCCCGTCAACACCTTCACGGGCGTGTGGCATTTCAATCTTTCCTGCATGTTCACGCCCGTCGCGGCCATGATGGCGCTCAAATTCATGGGCGGAAACTGGGCCGACCTGTCCAAGTGGGACCGCAGGGTGGGATGGGCCTGCTGCGTGTTGCTGGGGTTCAACGATCCCTACGAGGCATTCTTTTGCTGCATGGCATTTTGTGTGGTAATGCTGGTCGTGCTGCTCTCCGGTCATGTGCGAAAGGCTCTGCTGCCCCTGGGCGCGGTTGTGATTATTGTTGGCTGCGGCGCCGTCAACGGCATTCCCGGAATGCTGGCACAGCGGGCCAACCCGGTCTGCGCCCAAATCATGCATGAGATGTACCGCAGTCCCGATTCAGTGGTCAAGCAATCGGTGGAAATCGGCTCCTTTTTCCTCCCCGTGGACAATCATTTCTTCGCTCCGGCGGGCCGCATGTCGCAGGCGGTCCGGGCGGCCACCGGGGCGGGGCAGTCGGCGATGCTCGGCTCGCTGCCGACACTGGGCGTGCTGGTGCTTGTCGGCGCCGCTTTCTTGGCGCTCATGGCCGGGACCTCACGGTGGAAAGGGGTGCCTCCAATTCTGGGCCTGGCGGGACTGTTGGTGCTCGTGCTCCTGATGATCTCGGCCAAGTACGGGCTGAACATAATCTTCGCCAAATTTGTCACCGCGCAGATTCGTGGATACGCCCGGGTGGGCAAGTTTGTCGGATTCCTCGGCGTTTTTGGATTCTCCACACTGCTGGCGGCATTTCAGGGACGCTTCATCGAAAGCCGGGGCGGATTGGTCCGTTGGGTCGCGCCCTTGCTGGCTGTGGCTGTGGCGCTGGTGGGTGTTGCGGATGAATGGCCCGCCTGTTATGTGGGTTTCTACAGGGGATGGTCAAGATTCGTACCCGATTATGACGATGTCGCCGGATTGGTAAAACAGGTTGAGGCGCGTGAGCCCGGGGGAATGGTGTATGTCGCCGATGTCGGCTATCCCGACAATGACAGAATAAACACCATTTGTGACTACCGGAAGCCCTATCTTACCTCGCGCACCATCCGCTGGAGCGTCCCTTTCTTCGGGGTTGGTGACCAGGTGCTGCGCTGGCAGTCGTGGTCGCGCAAACTGCCACTCCCCGAACTGACGGCGGTGGTGCTTGCCGCCGGATTCGACGGCGTTTGGATTGACCGGAAAGGCCCGGCCGACAAGGTAAACGCCCAGTTGGGGCAGTGGACGGGTTTGCCCGGAGCGGTCCGGGTTGACTCCTCCAGCGGTGGATACGCATTTGTGGACATTTCAGCGGCCCGCAAGGAACTGGCCGGGTTGCTTGGACCGGAGAGCGTGTCCAAGGCGCGCGAGGCGGCGCTTGGTGGTGATCTTCTGAAACTGCACGCCCTTTGGGATACGGCACGGCGGGGCCCGTCTCCGACAGGTCTTCTGAACTGAGCAGCGGCCACTCCTTCATCCGTGGCACCATGGGACTATTTGCCAAGGACGAAAAGGTGTGCCCGACCCAATGCGCCGTCAAAGGGGGAAGTCCGCAGAAGCTTTATGGACTCTTCGACCCGCCCTTCGCCCGCCATGTGGTATGCGCGCATCTCTATCTCATTGGAAGTCTTGAGATACCTCGCCTCCTTCCACGGCAGCCCCAGCACCAGATCCTTGGCCTGGTTTTCCGTGTATCCATGGCGCTCATGGCCGTGCTTTCGGTCGTTCTCATCGAGCGGTGCGTTGATGTCCCCGCCGGGCACGTGTATCAGTGCGGTGCCTCCCGCGCGCAGCATGTCATAAATCCCCCGCGCCGCGGCATGATCGTCCGGGATGTGCTCCAGCACGTCAAAGGCCACCACCATGTCAAATGCACCGTGCAGCTTGCGGGGGGGGCGGGACAAGTCCAGCTTGAGTATTGATCGGTTGCGCGGATACAGGTCCGCCTTGGTCACGTGCAACCCCTTGGCTTTGAGCAGGTCCGCCTCCGCATCGTCAACCACCCCGACAAGCAGGCATTCGCCGCGCTGAGAGGGGGCATACAGGTCCAGATAGGTTCTTCGAATAAGCGGTCCGAGCAGAAAGGGACATCCCTCCGGAACCCGCGGGAATTGGATCTTCGGCGCGAGTCCGGGCATGGGCGGGCGAATTTCCGCATGGCCCAAGATGTCCTGTATTTCGGAAAACACCCGTTCCGGAGCGATATTGGCCAGACATATCTGGTTTGAGCAACGGTTCAGCGGATTGCCCGGCTGACCGTAGCAGGGCCCGCACGGCACATCCACCTGAATCGCCCTGTTGATGCGCGGGTCGCCCCAAGGCGCGTTCTTCGCCGGAAGCGTTGGGCCAAAGATGCCGATGACGGGTGTCTTTACAGCCGCGGCCAGGTGCATCAGTCCGGAATCGTTTGACAAGAACAGACGGCAGGCGCGAATAACCCCCGCCGCCTCGCGAAGGGTGAGCCGACCCACGAGGGATTGTGTTGTGGCCCGATTGCGGCGGCGCATCCCGGACACAACCTCCTCCACCTCCGCCTCCTCTCCCGGTCCCCCGAGGAAGACAACGGGGTGTTCTTCGGGAATCAGGTCCAGCAGCGCGGACCAATGCCGCGCGGGCCATTTTTTCTTTTGCATGTGCGCCGAAGAGGATGCTCCGCAATGGATGCCGATCGCGTTTTGGGGAATATTGTGTCGTGCGGCGGCACTGTTGTCCACGGGGGCGTCCATCTCTGGAGCCTCGCCCTCCCAGCCCAGCAAACGCACCACGTCAAGGTTGTGAAGCACCTCGTGCCGCGTGTTGAAGTCGATGCCCGGATGGCAGACATGCTCCGGAATGGCCGTCTGAAGATGGGGGGTGGGTGCGCTGAGATTGGTGAACGGCGGGTAAAGCGCCATATCGAAAAGGCCGGGAGGCACGTGGCTTTCAAGTTCGTTCTTGTCCAGGCCGCCCGTGACGGGGTCCTTGCGCACCAGCCGGATTACCTCGTCTGCCAAATCATCAATGATTTCGGCCTCATGCTTGTAGCAGGCAACGGTAATGCGGGCTTGGGGCAGGTGGGACCGAAGGGCGCGCATGGCGGGCCGAAACATGACCATGTTACCGATGCCCGAGGGTTTGACCACGAGGATGCGCGGCCCGGTTGCGGTCTTGGCTGCGGGCGGCTTGACCGCCCCTTCGGCGACCGCTTGGACCTCGGCCACATAGCTTGCGGTGGGACCGTCCGGGTCGTTGCCCCGTTTGACGTGCCGGAGCACGGCGTAGCCGTCCGCGGCGTAGAAATCGGCGTCATCAGGCCGCGCATCATCACCCCAGCGCTCGACGAACAGCAGCCGGTTGTGGTGTATGTTCTGGGAGCGGCCGGGGGTCTTGCTTTCAAGATGATAAACCACCGATTCGGGCATGTAGAGGACGCGTTTGCCCAGTTGGCGGCGCATCCGAAAACACAGGTCCAAGTCTTCGCAGCCGTTGACGTACAACGGGTCCAGTCCGCCCAGCGCGATGTAGTCGGCGGCGCGCATGGCCACACAGGCGGCCGTCAGCGCCTGAAACTCGCGGGCGCTGTTCACGCAGGGCGCATCACCGGGGAAACCGCGGTAGATGTGGTAGGGAATCTTGCCGTTTGGCGGGAAGGCCAGTCCGGCGGCCTGCACGGTGCCGTCCCCGTACAGCAGTTTCGGCCCGGTCATGCCGATTTCAGTGCTGGCCGTGAACGGAATGACCAGCGCGTCCATCCAGCCCGGCGTCACGCGGGTGTCGTTGTTCAACAGAATAATGTATTCGCCGGTCGAGGCTGCCACGCCCAGATTGTTGCCCAGCGAGAACATGTAGTTCTCGAAGTTCTTCACCAAGCGCACGCGTTCCGAACGTTTGGCCAATCTGGCGAGCGCACGGGCCGTTTGGGGGTCACTGCCGTTGTCCACCAGCACAATCTCATAATCCGGCCGCCGCGTGTTCTTCAGGATGGACTCCACGCAGTTCCGCGTGAGCTCGGGAAGATTCAGCACCGGAATGATTACGGATACGCGCCCGACCGGGCGCCTGGGCGCCTCCTCGATGAGCCGGGGCCATTCGATGAGGTGCTTGTTAAGCACCTTGTACTTGAAGGCGTTCGGCTCTTCCAGCGTGATTTGATTGAGCCGCTTGCGGCGGAAGTAGTCGCACAGTGCCGCGGGCACCTCGACCGGATAGTGCCGGACGACGAAGCGCAGGATCAGGTCCCAATCGACCCAGCGGCGAAGCTCCCTGTCAAACCCGCCCAGTTCTTCAAACAGCTCGCGGCGGTGCACGAATATGTTGATGTCGATGTAATTGTTCCGGAGCAGGGCGTCCAGATCGAAGCGCTGCGCGCGCCAGCTTACGGCGCCGCCGTCGTCCTCGTCGATGATGCGCATTGCGGCATAGGCGCAACGCGCTCCTGTTTCGTGCAAGGCATGCACCATGAAGAGCAGGTAGTCGGGGTGCCAGCGGTTGTCCGAGTCCAGATAGGCGATGGCCCCGCCCCTGGCCTCTCGCAGGCCCGCGTCGCGCGCCGCTGACACTCCCCCGTGCGCGATGCGCAGGCACCGGACCTTCCCGCGCCCGCCGCTCAGGGCCTCGACGGCTTCCACCGTGCCGTCCGTGCTGCCGTCGTCCACCACCAGCAGTTCCCAGTTTGGGTAGGACTGGTTTAGGACGCTTTCAATGGCCCGGCCAATGGTGGAGACCCGGTTCCATGCCGGCATGATGATGCTGACGAGCGTGTCGGCGGGCCGTGCCGTCAGTTCCCCGCGCAGCCGCGCCAGGGTCGCCTCTTTGAGCACGACCATGTCGTGTCCGTTGGATGCGGTTCGGGGTTCGGTCAGGATGGTCTTGAACGGGCGGGAATCTTCCCGGAAATCGGGCTGGCTGGAGGAATACGCGCAATCCCCGCCGCCTAGCCACCTAGCGTTCTTTTTTTTTTGAGCCCTCAGGCCAAAGGCCCAGGCCGAGAAGACCGAGCAGTTTCAGGCCCGGCATGCGCATGCGCAGCAGCCGTCGCACGGCGGGATGGTTCTTGAACGCCTCAAAATCGCGCCGCAACTGGTTCTGCCTGTTGATCAGCTGCTCATATTCCCCGCCCTCCCGGACTTTCAGCAGATCCTCAATGCGCTGCGCCTTGGCCTTCTGGTCCGCGCGGCTCTCCCGGAGCCGGGCTTGGATGAATCGCAGGTGGCCGTCGCACATGAACATGCCGAATTTCGGCGGTGCGGCAACAGTCTCGTCGTCGGAACAGGCGGCGATCCAGTATTTGGGCAGGCTCCGGGTGGCGGAGCGCCATTCGCGCAGCGCCCGGCCCTCATCGGGTTCAAAACCGATTTCTGAAATGATCCGTATGGACTGGCCCACAATATTGACGTGCTTGAACAGGCTTCCAAGGCAGCCTTGAAAATCGGCCTTGGTATATTCGACCACATGGAAGTGGTTCACTGAATCGACGTCGAAGGAGTAGTTGATGTCCGGGGTGGACACCAGCAGCAGACCGCCGGGCTTGAGCAGTTCCTTGACCGCCCGCAGCAGGCGCAACGGCTCGTGGACATGTTCAATAACCTCGAAGCAGGTAACCGCGTCGAAGGGTTCGGGGCAGGCGGCACGAATACGGTCAACAAAGTCATCGGCGCAGATATTACCCTGGATGAACTTGGTGTTGGGCCGGGCGTAGGCGTTTTCGGCGTAGCGGACGGTCTCTTCGGCAAGGTCCACGCCCAGCACAAAAGCGGCCTGGTCGGCCAGCATGCCGCTGCCGTACCCCGCGCCGGACCCGACGTCGAGCACGCGCAGGCCCGCGACGCGTTCTGCAGCCATCGCGTAGCGGGAGCGGTGCTCCAACTCGGTCAGTTCATGGCCCTTGCGGCCCGGTATACAGCGTTCGCCGGTATATTCCATCCGTTGTACTTCTCTTTCACCGGTCGGAATGCCTTTTCCGGTCCGGAAGGGAATTATAGCCGCTGACTGGCGGCACGTTCATCTGTTTTCTTTTCAGGCATGTCTGCCCCGGCGCGCCGGTCAGCGTCGGACTAAACCGCCTCAATCACCGCACCGACCGACTGGCCGCCCGCCGCACAGATGCCCAGCAGTGCCGTGCTCTTGCCGGACAGTTTAAGTTCGTTGGCCGCCGTGATCAGCATTCGCACCCCGGTTCCGCCAAAGGGATGGCCCAGCGCCACCGAACCGCCGTGGAGGTTGACGTCGGCGAAGCTGAGTTCGCCCGCGGCCTTGTCGCGGCCGCGCCAATCCTTGGCGAAAGTGTCGCTCGCCATGGCCCGCAGCACGCAGAGCACCTGCGCGGCAAAGGCCTCGTGGATGTCCACAAGGTCCACGTCCTTTAGCGTCATTCCGGCCCGTTCCAGTGCGCGCGGCATGGAAATGGCCGGACCGATCAGCAGTTGGTCGGCCGGGTCCACCGCGTCATAGGACCAGCTTCGGAACGCCGCCAGCGGTTGCAGACCGAGCGAGCGAGCCCGTTCTTCGCTCATGATCAGCACTGCGCCCGCGCCGTCCGTCAGCGCGCTCGAATTGCCCGCCGTCAGTGTCCCGTCCTTGGCAAAGGCGGGCTTGAGCCGGGCCAGTTTTTCCTCGGTCGTGTCCGTTCGCGGTATGTTGTCCGCCGTGACGGTGGCGCCGTCCGGCGTCTGCACCGGGATGACCTCGTTGGCAAAACGGCCCGACTGCATCGCCGCACAGGCGCGGCGGTGGCTTTGCGCCGCAAACGCATCCTGCTCCGCCCGCGGCACGTTCCAAATCCGCGCCATGCGTTCGGCCGATTCGCCCATCAGTTCGCCCGTGGACCGTTCCCGAATGCTCGGGCGCCGGGGAATCAGGTCCTTGCGGATGCTGATCTTGCCAAGCAGGCCCAAGTAGTCGAGCACGCCCGATTTGGCGCTCATGGCCACGGGGGCCATCTTGTGGACGAAACTGGGCGGCATGGTCACTTCGGCGTTACTTGTCGAGTCGCCGCCGCCGGCGATGCAGATGTCGAATTCCCCGCGCTCAATGGCCGCCGCCGCCTGCGTTACCGCCAGAAAACCGGAGGAACAGGCCCTGCTGACGGTGGACGCTTCCAGCGTGCGAGGCAGGCCCGCGTCGAGCACAATTTCGCGGCCCACATTGGGCGTCGAACCGGGAAGGATTGCGCCGCCCCAGAACACGCTGTCGATTTGTTCGGGCACCACGCCCGTTTTGCCGAGCAGCGCGCGGACCGCCGCCGCGCCCAGCGCGATCGTGTCCATACGGGTGAATGCGCCAAAGGCGCGCAAAAAGGGCGTGCGCACGCCGCCGACAATAACGGCGCGGCGCATTACGGGCGTGTCTTTGCTTGGGGGCATCGGGCGTTTTCCTTGATGCGGTTTACGGTTTCATGGACTTGTGCCTGCGCGAGGGGATACACCCCCCGCCACTGAAGTCTGAAGTCTTGTTCTTGTCTTCAATTCTGACTTCTGGATTCTGGATTCTGAATTCTTCTATTCACGCTCCGACGAAATTGCCGCCGCAGATGCGCACCACCTCGCCGGTGAGCCCGGTTGTGTCCGGACTGGCAAGGAAGGTGATGGTCTCAGCGATATCCTCCGGCAGGCCGCCCTGGGTCAGGCAGCACAGCCGGCGGGCCACTTCGCGCGTGCCCATGGGCATGGCCGCCGTCATTTGCGTCTCGATAAAGCCGGGCGCCACCGCGTTTACCGTGATGCCGCGCGCCGCCACGCGCGGCGCCAGCGCCTGCACGTAGCCAATCAGGGCCGCCTTGGTGGCGGCGTAATTCGTCTGGCCCGGGTTGCCGGCGATGCCGCCCACGGACGACAGCGTGATGATGCGGCCGCCGTCGCGGATGGAGCCGAGCAGTTCCTCATTGGCGCGGATGAGCGCGATCAGGTTCACCGAAAGGACCATGTCCCACTTGTCGGGCGACATATTGGCGATGGTCTTGTCGCGCGTGATGCCCGCGTTGTGCACCACGATGTCCAGGCCGGGATGGTTTTGCTTCACATGGTCCAACACCGCCTGCGCCGCTTTTGGGTCGGTGATGTCCGCGGCCAGCGCCGTGCCGCCGATGGCTTCGGCCACCTTCTTCGCCGTCTCCAACTCCGCCGGACGGTCCATCACGATGACCGCCGCGCCTTCACGCGCCAGCGCGCGGGCGGTGGCCTCGCCGATGCCGCGCGCCGCGCCGGTGACCAGCGCCACTTTTCCCTTCAGCGGCTGCACACGGCAGGGGGCCGCGTCGGCAATCCGCGCGGAAACGTGGAACGGCTGCAGCGAAATGTAGGCGGACCGCTTCGACAATATGAAGCGCAGCACCGGCTCCACCCGGCCTTCGGCACCGGCGTCCACGTAGAGCGTCTGCGCCGTGGCGCCGCGCCGCCCAATTTCCTTGCCCAGGCTGCGCACGAAACCCTGGACCGAGCGCCGCGCCGCGCGGATGATGGGATCGTCCGTTTCCTCCGGTGTCCGCGCCGCCACGATCGCGCGGCCGCAGTTTGCCAGGGAACGCACGTTGGCGTGGAAAAACTCATAGAGGCCCTTGAGCGCCTCGGGCGTTTCGATGCCAGTCGCGTCATAGATCAGGGCATACGGACGCGTGTTTTCAGGCGGAACCGTCCCGCCTTCGATCACAAGAAGTTCCCCGCCCGCGCCCGTCACGGTGTCCTTGATGGCCCCGGCAAGCGCGCCGTTTGCCCCGGCACCCGTCCAGACGGCCCGGCCCTTCAGCGGCTGTTCCTCCAGCGGCGCGCTCGTGCGCGCCAGCGTCGGCGGAAGCGGGATCGGCAGGTGCAGCGTCTGCACAACTTTTCGCGCCGTCTTGTTGGCGCTCAGCTTGACCAGAAAATCGCCCATTGTCTTGCTCCTTCTGTTGTTCCGGGCCGCGGGCATCCGCGCGCAACCGGGAAACATGGCCGGGAATCCCTGTCCCGAAAGAACCGTTTCATGGACCACGGCCCCTGTTCGGAACCGCACCCCGCCATACAGGACTCGACCCGAATTGATGGTCAATGGTGTCAGATGCGCCCGGCAAGCGTCAAACAAACTGGAACTCGGCAATCCCGGGCGTCGGAGGAAAGAGGCTGGAAGCCTCTTCTACGGCAGACGCGACATTCTGCCGCGTTTCCCCGTGGCCAGCTACTTCGGCTACAATTCGTGCTCGTCCGGGGCAAAGGCTCCGACAATGCAGTTCCATAACCAAGGGAAGTGACATGGCATCGAGACTGAAGAATGTGCTGGTGCGTTGGTCCTGCGTGGCGCTGTTGGCGCTGATTCTGACCCGGAGCGGGGCTGCCCTGGCCGGGGCGACGGATTGGCCGGAATTTCGCGGGCCCTATGGGAACGGCATGGTGACGCTGCCGGGCGACAAGACGCCGAGCGGGCTGCCACTCCAATGGAGCGAGACGGAGAACGTCAAATGGAGGACAGCCATTCATGACAAGGGGTGGTCGACACCCGTCGTGCTGGGCGGGCAGGTATGGATGACCACGGCCACGCCGGAAGGCAATGATTTCTATGCGGTGTGCGTAGACGCGCAAACCGGCAAGATTCTCTGCGACCAGAAGCTGTTCCATTCCGACCATCCCGACCCGCTGGGCAACGACGTCAACTGCTACGCCTCGCCGTCGCCGGTGATCGAGCCGGGCCGGGTCTATGTGCATTTCGGCAGTTACGGCACCGCCTGCCTGGATACGGCCACCTTCAAGGTGCTCTGGGAGCGCAAGGACCTGCCCTGCCGCCACTACCGCGGTCCGGGCTCGTCGGCCATTCTCTGGAAGGAGCTGCTCTACCTCACCTTTGACGGCGCGGACGTGCAGTATGTGGCCGCGCTGGACAAAATGACCGGCAAGACCGTGTGGAAGACCGACCGCAACACGACCTGGCTCGACCTCGACGACAAGGGCCAGCCCGTGCGCGAGGGTGATTTCCGCAAGGCCTTCACCACGCCGCTCATCATTGACGTCAACGGTGTTTCCCAACTCATCAGCCCCAGCACCTATGCGGCCTTCGCCTACGACGCGCTGACCGGCAAAGAGATCTGGAAGGTGCACCACACCGCCTACTCGCCCGCGCCGCGGCCCGTGTATGGCAACGGAATCGTGTACATCATGACCGGCCGGGGCAAAGGCGAACTGTGGGCCATCCGTCCCGACGGCAAGGGAGACGTGACGGACACGAATGTGGTCTGGAAGGCCGATGGCAAGATCATCCCCAATGAGTCCTCGCCGCTGCTGGTGGACGGCCTGCTCTACCTGGTCAGCAATGACGGCCTCGCGACCTGCCTCGACGCGGCCACAGGCAGCAAACTGTGGAGCGAGAAGATTGGCGGGAATTATGTGACTTCCCCCATTTATGCCGACGGACACCTCTACTACTGCAACAATCAGGGCAAGACG
>CAIJOU010000700.1 GCA_903822375.1 Candidatus Hydrogenedentota bacterium | reverse complement strand
GAGCATTCCGTACACCAGATGGACGTTAACCTTGCGGTCAACCCGTCCGGTAATCATCGAGGAGAGGGCCGACCCGCACGAGCCGCTGCCGCTGGCCATGGTGATGCCGCTGCCGCGCTCCCAGATGCGCATGACCATGTTGTCGCGGTCGAGAACGTTCACGAACTCAACATTGGTGCGTCTGGGGAAACTGGGATGCGTTTCGATGCGCGGTCCGATGTCCGTCAGGTTGACCTTCGTCGCGTCGTCCACAAACACCACCGCGTGCGGGTTGCCGATGTTGGCGCAGGTAATCTTGAACACGCGCCCGTCGTCGAGCGTGATGGGCTCTTCAATGACCCGGCCCGGCGCGCCCAGCATGGGAATCTCGGCGCGATCAAACTTCGGCTGGCCCATGTTGGACCGCACGGCAACGACCTTGCCAGCTTCGGTGCTGAGCACGACGCGGTTCGGCCCGGCCAGGGTCTCAATGGTGAACTCCGTTTTGTCGGTCATGCCGCGCTCGTAAACGTACTTGGCGAAACAGCGGATGCCGTTGCCGCAGGTCTCCGCCTCGCTGCCGTCCGCGTTGAATATGCGCATCTTGAATTCGTGCGTTTCGCCCGGCATGACCAGGATGATCCCGTCCGCACCTGCGCCCAGGTGGCGGTGGCTCATGCGGCGCGACAGTTCGGGCGGGTCCGCCACGGGATACTTCTCCGTGTCGATGAAATGGTAATCGTTGCCCAAGCCGTGCAGTTTCGTAAAGACGATACTCATATGTTCCTCGTTTCTACGGACGTTGGCGCACCTGTGACGCGCTAATGGCCGATTCCACAAACAATTCCATCAGGTCGGCGTAACAAATGCCCACCGCCGCTGCGGCCTGCGGGAACAGCGACGTGGCCGTCAGGCCCGGCACGGTGTTAACCTCTATCCAAACCGGGCCCTGCGGGCCGATCATAAAGTCGCTGCGACTCCAAATGGCACAACCGATGACTTGGTGCGCCAGCACGGCCGTCTCGCCAACCATGCGGGCCGTCTCTTCCGGAATCCGGGCCGGCGTGATTTCCTCGGCGCCGTCCGCCGCATACTTCTCATTATAATCGAAAAACGCGCTCTTGCGCGGACAAATCTCCGTCACCGGCAGCGCGCGCGGCGCCGCACCGGGCACCACGTCCAGCACGCCGCAGGTCACTTCGGTGCCGCGGATATACTCTTCCACCAGGATGCGGCCCTCCACGGTCATGATCGTGTCCACATCCGCCGCCAGCGCGGCATCGTCGTTGTTAATCGTCATGCCGCAGCTGGAGCCCTGGCAGGGGGCCTTGATGACGCAGGGAACGCCGATTTCGCTGCGCAGCCGCGCCAGCAGTCCTGTCCGGTCCTGCCGCCATGCGGCCGCGTCAAACGTCACCTGGCGTGCGACGCGCACTCCCGCGGCGGCCACGACCGCCTTCGCGCGAATCTTGTCCATGGCGAGCGCATTGGCCATGCTGCTCGAAGTCGTATAGGGCAGGCCCATAAGGTCCAGCAACCCCTGAATCCGGCCATCCTCGCCGGGGCCGCCGTGCAGCGCGACAAACACGCAGTCCGGTCGCAGCGCCGCAAGGCGCGACACCGCGTCGGAGAAGAACAGGGGGGAGAGGTCGCCAAAGTCCCAGAGCCCGTCCTTGCCGATGGTGACCGGCAGGGTTTCATGACCCTTGCCGCGCAGCGCGTCCACCACGCCCGCTCCCGACCGCAGGGAGACTTCGTGCTCCGAACTCATGCCGCCCATAAGCACCGCTATGCGCCGCCTTATCTCGCTCATCGCCTGGACTCCAAGAAACACCGCGTCCTGCGGACACGGGCTGAGTAAATGAAAAAATGCGCGGCACAAATCACCGCGCAACGGGATTATACTCCAGTCGGCATGAAAGTTTCAGACCGCGCTTCGCGACCAGGGGACTGGCATCCTGTTCCCGCCGAT
>CAIJOU010000699.1 GCA_903822375.1 Candidatus Hydrogenedentota bacterium | reverse complement strand
TCTGCCCGCCGTGCTGGCGGGCTGGGCGCTGGACCGTCTTTTCAGGGGTAATTGGGCACTGCTGTGCCTGGTGGCTGCCGTTGGCATGATAGGGGGCTTTGTAATCGCGCTGACCTTTGACGGCAGCGCGCTGGCCGTTGCACTCAGTTTCGGCGTCGTTGGGTTCATGATTTTTGGGCCCGAAACACTTCTGAGCGGCGCCGCATCGGTGCAGGTGGCGGGCGAAAAGAACGGCCTGGCCGTGGCCGGGCTGGTCAACGGGATCGGCAGCATCGGCCCCATCCTTCAGGAAACCGTTATCGGCGGGCTGATGAAAAACAACGAGGCAACCGGCATGCGCAACACCAACCTCATGTGCCTGTGCCTGTGTATATTCTTTCTGTTGTTCATGATGGTGGCAGCATGGTTGCGCCGCCAGGCCATTGCGAGAAAGGCCGGCCAGTAAACCGTCTCATAACCCGCATTCACGCGAGGGAAAGGAATAGAACCATGGCAAGCATCAAGTTCGAACTCGAGAGCAAGTTTGGCTCCATCTATGGCCCCGACGAGCAGGAGGCCATGCTTGAGGTGTTCCGCAACAACGCGCCGACCTCCGGCGACGCCTGCATCCAGTTCGAAAAGGATTACGCCGCGTATTGCGGCACGACCCACGCCCGCGCCGTTTCCAACGGCACGGCGGCGCTGTTCCTGTCGCTGCTGGCCTTGGACGTGAAACCGGGAGACCGCGTGCTAACCACGCCGCTCACCTGGATTGCCACGGCCGCCGCGGGCGCCACGCTGGGTGCCGATGTCGACTTTGTCGACATCGACCCGGTGACCTACAACATGGATATGAACAAGCTGGAAGAAAAACTTACGCCCAACACCAAAGCCGTCCTGCCCGTGCATCTTTACGGCCAGTGCTGCGACATGGACGCCCTGCTCGCACTGTCGCAAAAGCACGGCTTTGCCGTCGTGGAGGACGCCTGCCACGCCATCGGCGCCGAATACAAGGGCCGCAAGTCGGGCAGCATGGGCGCCGCCGGCTGCTTCAGCTTCCACGAGCAGAAAAACATGTCCACCCTCGGCGAGGGCGGCATGATTACCACCAACGACCCGGCGCTGTTCGAGCGCATGGCACTGTACCGTTCGCACTGCACGCGCGTTTACGGGAAGAGCACCAAGTACTGCAGCCTGGACGAGGCCAAAGTGCCGATGGGCAAGCGCTTCTGGTGGCAGGATTTCGACGACTGCGGCTACAATTTCCGCATGACTGACATCCAGGCCGCCGTGGGCATCGTGCAGCTGCGGAAGATAGATGAACTTAACCAGTTGCGTATCGACAAGTCGAACTACATCACCGAGGGCATAAAAGACGTGCCGGGGCTCACGCTGCCCACTGTCATGCCCGGCAACAAGCACGTATACCATCTCTATCCGCTCCAGATTGACCCTGCCGTGTACGGAATGACCAAGGAAGACTTTGTCTGGGCCATGCGCGAAGAGCGCGGCATCCGCATCGGCACGCACTACATTCCGCTCCACTGGACGACCGCATTCCAGACGCGCGGATTCAAGCGCGGCCAGTTCCCCGTGGCCGACGCCATGGCCGAACGGCTCGTGACACTGCCCATCCATCCGCGGCTCACCACGGAAGGTCTTGACTATCTCATCGACAGCATTCGGCACTTCAGCCCGCTGGGCAAATAATGCAGATTTCGGGGACAGCCGTCGCAGGCTGTCCCCGTTTTCTTTGGTGAGGGAATTGGGCTGACATACGAGGGCGGCTGTCGCTCATTAGGAGGATTGATTATGCGGATCACTCTGGTTGCGCTTTCCATGCTGTTCACGGGTTGGGCTGTTGCGGCGGAGTATTCCGCGCCGTTGCCTTCGGTAACAGACCTTGCGGTCATCGAGCCCGGATGGCAGGGAACCGTGGTGGCCCGGGTGGACCAGAGTTACGCCGGCTGGGATGTGGAAATCGGGGATGCCGACAATGACGGCAAGAACGAAATTCTGACAACCGGCTGCCCGGACAGCCGCCTCTACATGTTCAAGAAACGGGCTGCGCAGTGGGAAACCGTCATGTTGGGTGACAACCTTGCCCAAGACCAGCCAGCCATGGGGCTTGTGGTGCGTGTGGCGGACCTGAACGGGGACGGCAAGAACGAGATATTGCTGGGTACCGGCCAGGAAAAGGGCGGAACGGCATGGTTCCACGTGCTTTCCACCGACGGCAAGAAACTCACAAGCACCCTTTCCTGCCGTCCGGAGTGCAACAAGAGCAGCTTTACGCACGATTTTGCCATCCATGACCTCAACGGCGACGGAATCAAAGAAGTCATCTCAGCCTATTGCGGAGGTGGGGAGATTATCCGCTACGATGTGAACAAGTCGTTGACGGCAATAGCGGCACGCAAAATTCACCAATTGTCGGGATCAGGTGAGGAATCGATCATCGCCGATGTGGACAATGATGGAAAAGTCGAGTATTTGACCGCCAACGGTTTCCGACCCGGAAAAGCCCGCGTGGAGATCTATGATTTCGATGAAAAGGGCGAACTGGCCCCCGAGCCGCGCATAGCGATGGCCGGCTACGAGGGCATTGGTTGTTTCTATACGTCGTTTATTGTTGGGGATGTTAACAACGACAGCAAGAATGAACTCATTGTGGGATGGAAGAAGGAGCAGAAGATCAATCTTTGCACGCTGGTTGCCTATCGCGTAAACAAGACGGGAGTGGAACCCGTAGCGTGGCTTGAACGCGACACAGCCGATTTGGATATGGGCTATTTCGAGAAGATGATGGCTGTGGCCGATGCGGACAATGACGGCAAGAACGAGTTGCTGGTCTCAACACGAGGCGACAATGTTTCTGAGTTCATTACCAGCAACCACCTGGGCCGGGCCTATATTTACCGCGTTGCCGCTGACGGCAAATCAACCCGTGAAACACTGGCGGATTTTCGGGAAGAGCACGCCGAATCGTCGTGGCTTGCCGTCGGTGATGCCGATAATGACGGTTTGAACGAAGTTGTGCTTGCGACTGGCAAGGGCGATCGCACCAAACCCGGCGTATCCTATGTCGTTTTGCTCGAACGACTGGGTGGAGTGACAAAGAGTGACAAATGACACTTCAGAAGAATGCGCGAATGATGCACTGCTCGACTCGAAGCGGCGACAGGATAAGGTGAGCGCCACCGGTTTTGACTGGCCGGACATTTCCGGCGTGCTCGACAAGGTGGCCGAGGAGCTTGGCGAAATCCGCCAGGCTCTCGCCGAGGGCAATGTTGAACACGCACGCAAGGAATTGGGCGACCTGCTGCTTGTGGCGGTAAACGTCGCCCGATTTCTCGACGCCGACCCGGCTCTGGAGCTTCGCCGCGCGACAGACCGGCTCTGCGGACGGGTGGAAAAGGTTAAAGCACTGTGCGCAGCGCGGGGAATAAACATGCAAAGTTGCACGCTCTGCGCACTTGACGAACTGTGGAACGAGGTCAAGAATCAAGAGGGCACAACGACTTAGAAATGCCCCTTGACAACGGCCCTCTTCTTGATGCACACTCAGGGTCCGATTTGCGTTTTCAGCCCCATTTTATGGGGTGATTGCGGATCGGTGAATAACCTGTGGATAACTTGTGAAGAACTTGGTGCGGCCGTAAATCAAACGTTGTTGTGGGTCGTTTTTTACTTGAATTGGCGGGTAGGCTAGATTGGTGCTGGGTCCCCTATTCCGGGTCCAGGGGGTTGACTTAATGCGGAAGCTGAAACGTTTTGAACAGGGACGCTAATATGCCAATGCCAGCGGGAGAGGCTGTCGTCGTATCGGACAAGGACAAGAACTTGTGGGAGCGGGCGCAGGTGCATTTGCGCACCGTGCTCGACGACTATAGTTACAAGAACTGGTTCCAGCAAACCAGTTTCGGCGCGCTCGACGACGGCGTGCTCACGGTCAACGTGCCCAGCCAGTTCTTTGCAAACTGGCTCCAGGAACATTACCTCGATGCGGTGTGCGATTCGCTTCGCCGCGTCCTGCCCGAATTTCGTGAAGTCCGGTTTGCGGCATCGGCCGATGTGCCAGCCGCCGGTGCCGTAGCCGACCGCGCGCCAAGAGCCGTGCAGCCCGCCCGCGCCAAGGCGGCCAAGGTGCGCCAGGTCTTCAGCGGTTTCAACCCGCGCTACACCTTTGACCGTTTTGTGGTTGGTTCCGGAAACCGTTTCGCCCACGCGGCGGCAAAGGCTGTGCATGAATCGCCCGGGCGCACCTACAATCCATTGTTTCTCTACGGCGGCACCGGACTGGGCAAGACCCATCTGATGCAGGCCATTGGCCAGGGCGTGCTCGCCGAGCATTCCGACCTGAGCGTGGTCTTCATCTCGTCGGAGGAGTTCACCAACCAGCTCATTCAGAGCATCGCCAACAAGAACACGCAGAAGTTCCGCGACAAATACCGCAAGGTCGACCTGTTGCTGATCGACGACGTGCATTTCATCAGCGGCAAGGAAGGCACCCAGGAAGAGTTCT
>CAIJOU010000698.1 GCA_903822375.1 Candidatus Hydrogenedentota bacterium | reverse complement strand
GGCCCGCCTCAGCGGGCCACCCGGAACATTATAATAGTTATCCGGATACTTGTCTCTGGCTGAGGACTTGAATCTTATGGGGCGCGGTAATATTCGAACGCCTGGCCCGTCAAAGCGTTCGCAGGCGTATACCAAGAAGCGTAGGCAGGATTCGCTCCACCAGTTGATACCCAATCGGTAAACTGGGGGTAGGCAACGGATATCTGTATTTGCTCCTTCGGGTGGTTCCAGGACTCTCCAATATTAATCGCCCATGGAAGACCCGCCGCATGTCCATTCCCGCCGTTAGTTTTGTAGAAACTGTTCGTGTTTCCAAGGATGGACCCATCATCACTGCTCAAGAACAGGCCACATTGGGCACCCTTTGTCGTCGGAGGATGACCGGGAAGGTGCACCTCAATCTTACGGTTTTCCACACCATCTGAACGGAAGATGAAGGGGTTGTAGGGGGGAAGGCCAAGTGTCTCAACGTTCTGCGCATTGGTGAAAGTAACATGCAGCGTGAACGTTGCGCCCGTCCGCTTGACATCACTCTGTGTGTTTAAGTACCCCGAACCGGCGGGATCATAGTCTTTGGCCTTGTTAAACAGGATCCAAGTCAGATGATTCTGCCCGGATTCAGGTGAGGTCGCGGCCGCCGCACCGCTATTTACGCCACTTATGGCTAGTGTATTCGATTGCAGTTGCGTTCCGCTTGCTATACCCGGGAACGCAACGCCAAAGCCGCTGTCGTAAGTAGCCCCGCGGGCCTGAATTTGGTAGGTCAGGTCTAGATCCTTAACTCCGCCAGTCGAGTTTGTCGTCGTAACGACCTGATAGCGCAATACAAGGTCATTCATGTCGTAGTCGCCCTGGAATGGCCAATTGTCCTCAAAGGCCAATGTGGCCCAGGCGCCAACCGAGGGATAGGTGTCAATATACGCGCGGGCCGAGTCGTTAACGAAGGCATCCACTGAATCAGGAACACCATCCCCGTCCGTATCCGTCTTCTTGGTAGGCAATGCTGTTACGCCTGTTGTTGTGAATGCTCCCGTTGTATCTGAAGTCACCGATACCAGCACGTCATTGAAGTCATGGTCGCATGAAAGTCCGGTTCCTAGAGCGTCCTCCATACCCATCACAAACTGTTTTCCGGTACTGTCGTAAAATAGGACCGTATGTCTGTTTAGCTTTGCGCCGTCGTTGGGTTCTGGATTGAGGCCACTAAGGGAATAAAATATCTTATCGGTACTCTGATTCACGTTTACGCCCGTACTTGCGTCAAATCCGTCCGTGGCCAGCACAAACCCGATATATGTGCCAGCGGCAAAAGTTCCAAGGTACATAGTGTCATTTAGCTGTAGCCCACTTCCGAACACCGGGTTGCCGTTTCCGTCCACCGTTCTGTTTGTAAGGTTCGGAAATATAATGCTCTCATTAACCTGCGACTTATCCGTCGGTATCGTTGCGTCTGTGTAGGTAAAGTACCCAAGACTGTTAGGGTGTCCCGCGTGTGCCTGCAAGAAATGTATCCAGACGTCGGCAGTTTTTGACATTTTAATGTTCGCAACATTATCTAACGGAATGTAGTTTGGATGGGTCGTGCGCAAGTCTCGTGCTTCTGGGACTGCTTGGTTCACACGCTCTAGGAATAGATTCGTTGCGCCATACTCCGTCACATTCATATCTGCATTTACTGCTCTCGGAAATCCGTATACTGGGTTCCAATCAGTCGTATTGTACGTGCTATGGCTATTCACGGAAGTCCACTGCGTCCAGTTTCCATCCTCATCAACGTCCCACTGGTTGTTATGAAAGGTCCATACCCAGGGTGCAGCGTTGTTTGTCCCGGTGAGCCCTGTCAGAGAAATGGCGGCTGCAATCAGCAGTCCGGTATAGATGCTTCGTTTCATGATAGTTCCTTTCACGATTGCGGTCCGAATGACACGGACACTTCATTGTTCTGTATCGAGGCGTCGGTGAGGTTCGATATGCCCACAATTGACGCCTGTATGCGAAGCGCCTCCAGTCGCGCGGGAACACGCACCACCCGCTCAAATTGGCCCTGGTCATCGGTGACGCCGCGGACGAATACGTTGGAGGGAACCAATTCGTTCTCGGTGCTTCCCACTATGACTTCTGTGCTCGGACTGACATTTCCATCAAAGTCAACCACCGTCACTTTCACTGTCACGTCTTGCGTTGTCGAATAGTCGAATCCTCGGGGGACTTTGATCTGGTGAATATCCGTTGGCTGACTCTTTGGACACCCCAATCCCACCACGGCAAACACTGCCAGAACCGCCACTGCGGTCCCCATCCTGCCTCTACTCCTCATACCGAGCCTCCTTCTAATTAGTTGATGAAATTTGTTATGCACCCTGGAAACGGCATGTCTAACAGGGACCATTCAGCGGGAATGGGCCACGATTGAGTCTCCCGAGTTACTGCTACCCATCGGCACCAAACACCCCGGTAATGAAATCCCCGGACCGCAGACCCTACCACTGCATCACCAGGCCGGAAGCCTTACCCAATCTCCATCTCCGCCAAATCTGCTCCTAACCTGTTGAAATTATAACCGATGATTGTTGATTGGGAAATCGGGGTATCCCTGATTTGTCACCGCGAAGTTCCTTAGTGGCGGCGCGTTGGAGACTCCCGCAACTGGCATAAGACGAGCCACGGGAAGAGTGCGTAACTCACCCCGTCAGAGGTCGCGCAACAGGGCATCCCGCACCTTTTCGGCTTCTCCAGATACAGCCCTGACCTTCGCGTCCCAGACTCAAGGGAAAAGGTGGGGGGGGGGGCTTCAGCAGGGTGCCGCAACGCAATCGCTACAACCCGCAGAGCCCTTGCGCGCGATGCTCACAAAATGTTTTCCTTTGAGAATGCCCCCGTTAATTGCTATACTCAGTGCGTTCCAAGGGACGGCGTGATGGGCTTCACGCCGCGTTCGGCGCCTTTGAGCGGGGCGTTGGAAATAATCCCGACAGAATAGAGCTGAATTGGCTGCGGTGTTGGCATGATGGACTCTGTCTGAACGCGTTCCCGTGTTCTGCGATACATTCGGTTGGACATGATGCACACCTATTCTTGCGCTGAAGGAGATGCGGAATGGGGTATGACTTGGTGACAGTCGGCGTTGTTTGTGCCGACGTGATGGTGCGCCCTGTGGACACTATTCCGCCGCGCGGCACGCTGGGTCTGGTGCCCACGCTGGCCATGCATCTGGGCGGACTGGCGGGCGTGACCGCCATCGTGTGCAGCCGACTGGGGGGGAAGTCCGCGTTTGTCGGACGTCTGGGCCGCGACAGCTTTGGCGATTTCCTGCTGGCCAAACTCCATGAAAACAGCGTAAACACGTCGGGTGTTCACCGCGTGGACACGTGCCATTCGTCAGCCACCGTGGTGCTGATCAGCGAGGATGGCGAGCGTACTTTTCTCCATCACATGGGCACCAATGCGGAGACCTCCGAAGAGGACATCGACTTCGAGGTGGTGCGCGCCTCCAAGGTGCTCCACTGGGGCGGCCCGGCCATCACCCCAAAGCTGGACGGCGCGCCCATGGGCCGGGCCTTTGAGAAGGCGCGGTCACTCGGGGTCAAGACGAGCATGGACACCTGCTACGACGGCAAAGGCGTCTGGCTGCCGCTGATTGAGCCCTCACTGCCCCATCTCGACATCGTCTTTTCGAGCTACGAGGAGGCCCGCAACTACACCGGTTGCGAGGAGGTCGAGTCCATCGCCGATTTCTATCTGTCCTATGGCGTCGAGACTGCGGTCATCAAACTCGGCGCCGAGGGCATTTTTGTCAAGGGTCAGGGGCAGAGCCTGCGCCTTCCGGCGCACCGGGTCGCCTCCGTTGTGGACACCACAGGCGCGGGCGATGCCGCCTGCGGCGCCTTTCTCTATGGTTACACCCACGGATGGGATTTGGAGCGATGCGGACGCCTGGCCAACGCCGTCGGTGGCCTGACTGTGCAGCGGATGGGCGGTTCTGAAGCGGTCGAAAGTCTGGAACAGACCGTCGCCTTTATGGAGAGCCTCCATGATTGACATCCTCCTGACGGTGATGATCTCCGCGTTGTCGCTTGCCCAACCGGGTCATGCCGCAATCACCACAAACGAACTGCCGCCCCCTGCGGGCATGGTGAACGCGGACACCAAGGCGGCCCCCGAAAAATCGGGCGCGGCCGTCAAGGCCCAGCCGACAACCACTCCCAAGACATCCAACCGCCCCGACACCCGTCCCCAGACTTCAGCCGCGAATGCAAACGGCGTCGTGACGGATGACGCCAAACCGGTCTTTGTAAAGCCGGCACCCGCATCGTCAGACGCGGAAGCATCGCAGCCGACCAAAGAAGTAAAGACAGGCGCCGACCGAAAAACAGGCCAGCGGGTCTGGGAACCCGGGCCGTGTCGCCGCCTTTTGGTTTATACTCCCAAACCGCCCGTCGGCAAACAAATAGCAAGGGAAACAGCACTGTGCTAGTTACGGCTCTGATACTCGCCGCAGCCTCCCTGATTCCTGCTGTCGGCGACATCCCGTTTGTTGCGTTCACCCCTGACGGCGTGGTCCGCGATGCGGTCATTGACGCGGCGCACCAGCGTGTGATGGGGGCGGCGTATGATCGAAACACGGTCTTCTCGGCCAACCCGCAGACCGGTGAGCGGACCGCCGACATCCCCGCCGGACAGGGACCCGCCAGTCTTGCCGTGTCGTCCGGGGGGGACTATCTCGCCTGCGTCAACAGTGTTGACGGAACCATAACGCTGCTTGCGCTCCCCAGTCTTGTCCTGACGGCCACACTTGCCATGGGCGGGGGACCGTCGATGGTCGTTGCGACAGGGGACAACCGTTTTCTGATTGCGGATGCCTTTGATGACCGGATAGCGGTGCTTGATCCCGCCGGTCAGGGTAAGGTGGAGCCCTTGGCCGCCAAGGCCGGGGTGCCCATAGCGCTCGGCGTGAACGGCAACACTGCGGCTTGGATTCCCCGCACCGAAGCCAATGTGCTGCTCCTCGACCTGGACCATACCGCAGAGGCAACCCCGGGCCGCGTACCCTTTCCGTCGCAGCCCATCATGCTGCGACCGATGGGAAAGGACCGCTTCGTCGTAGCCACGGCGGCCAGCCTGTACATCCTTGACGCACGCACGCGGTCCATCGGCGCCAACAAGGCCATGCCTGTGGTTGACTTCGACGTTGACGGAACCAACGTGGTTGTCATCAGTGCTGAAAACTGCGTGACACTGGACGAGTTCCTGAATGAGACCGGGCGGCGGCCCCTGCCCATTCCGGCCAAACGTGTTCGCTGCGGCGGCGGTATGGTTGTTCTATTGGCACCGCAAACACAGCAGGCCGGCTGCTGGAATGCTGCGCCCGCGCAGGTGTCGGAGACTCAAAAGACTCCCCCTGTTGCCGATGCTGCTGCGCTGACGGTGGTCGAAGCCAAACCGGTCTCAGCCCCCTCCGCCACGCCGGAAACAGCCACGGCGAATCCGACAACGGCGGTGCCCACTCCACCCACACCGCCCGCCACACCAACCCCGCCCGTTGCACCTCAACCGACACCCGAGACGGCCCCTGCAGCCACTCCCACAGTCGCAACGGCACCCGAACCGGTCCCCGCGACGCCCGAGGCAAACCCTGCGGCTCCATCCCCTTCGGCGTCGTCCATTGCGCCAGCCTCCGGCGCCCCTGATTCGTCGCCCAATCCCACAGTGGCCGCCACAAACGGAACCGCACCCGACGCGAATAACGGCAAAGAGGGCGAGAAATCAAATTACCGCCAGTATCCATTGCCCTCGGGGGCTATGCGTGCCCCGTCAAGCATGCGCGCGTCCGCCAATCCCTTGGAAAAGCAGGCCAAGCTTGGCATTCGCAATGCATTATCCCGCCCCGTCGAATTTGGAAAACCCGGCCTTGGGTTCACTCCGCCCGACTGGACCGAGCCGTTGCGTGATCTTGAGGCGGACAGCATGAAGACGGACCTGACCACAGGGCGTACCGTGCTGAACAACAACGTCCGCCTCCATCTGGGCCAGATGGCCTTCCGGTCGGACTTCTTTACCTACACAAACGAAGGCGGAAACTATGAGGCTTCGGGGAACGTGCTGGTCGAACAGCACGAATCCAAATTGACGGCTGACAAGCTTGCCTACACCGCGCCCGACCTGAAGGTTGCGGAGGAGAGTTTCATCCTCGAACCGCACGACGCGCAGTCGCTGGCTAAACGACGTTTGAGCATGGGCCGTCTGGTCGGAGACAACGTGCACATGCTGGAGCCGACTCGTGAACTATGGGCCGACCATGTGGATTATGACTTTGCCACGGAGAAGGGAGACCTGACCAACGCGCGCGGAAATGCCTCCCTCTTCTATTATCGCGCCGGCAAGCTCCAGATTCTGGGTCCCAAGGACACGATAGCCCAGGATGCATGGCTGACCACCTGCCCAAATGAGGACCCCCACTACCGAATCCTCATGGACGAAGTGGTCACGGAAAGTGGAGAAGTGGTCGCCTGCAAGAATGCCCAGCTCCAATTGGGCCACACCGTGCTGCCTTTCTCGCTGCCCTTTGCCAACAACGAGGAGGGAGAAAACCCCTGGACGCTGGACTTCATGACAGGCAGTCATGCAAAGACCGGATTCTTCGTCAATGCCGCCCAGACGTACAAGGTTTCGCCCCAGTTGTCGTTGGGACCGCGTCTGATGCCCACCGCAAGGGGGGGAGTCGGCATGGGCGGTGACATGACATACGACTATTCGAAAGTTCCCTCCTCGCGGCTGTTCCAGACCCAGGGTGAGCTGCATACCCTTTTCACCGAGAAGGGGCGGGGCTATTTCGACTGGTACCACCGCTATGAATATGACAAGGACCTCGTGTTTCGCGTACAGTCTGAACTGTGGTCGGACCAATACTTCTACAAGGACTTCTTTTGGGACGCCTACAAGAACCGTTCCACGCCGCGCACCTTTGCCAACGTGACGTACCGGCAGGAAGACTACATCGCCACGGGTACTGTAAACGTGGATTCCCCCTATTGGACAACGCCACCGGCAGGCGACTTTCCAAAGGATGCCAACGGGGACCTGAACAGCTATCGCCAGAGCCAGGCACCGGGCACCGAAAAGTTGCCGGAGGTCACTTTCCATCTCTTGGAACGCCCCGTGGCGGACCATCTTTATGTTTCTTTCGACACTGTCAACGGTTATTACAGCCGGCACTATGCTGAAGACATCAAGGACCTCTACGGCACCCGCAGCGTGAATACGGCCCGTCTCACCTACGATTGGGACCCGCTTCCCGCACTTGCCGTGACGCCCTTCTATGAAGCACAGGGAGCGTGGTACCAGAACGAACTGGCCACAGGGGACTCTTCCGCGCGCTTCTCCAATGTTCTCGGCGTGACCTTGCAAACCCGGTTTCACAAGGAGTATCCCGGATTCTTCAATTTCTCAGCCTTTAAGCATGTCGTTGTGCCTTCTGTCACCCTGTCCTATCGCCCGTCTTCAACAATGAACACCGACCAGACGCCCCGCTTCGACGCCTTGGACAGTGTGGAAGGCCGCAGTCGTCTCGAAACGAAAATATC
>CAIJOU010000697.1 GCA_903822375.1 Candidatus Hydrogenedentota bacterium | reverse complement strand
CTGAACGCATCATCCAATACAGCCCCGGGCCGCATGCTGCCTGAAGGGCAACTGCGCCCCGGGGTAACGATTGCCCGCACAGTCGTGCCCTGAAGGGGCAGCCCAACCTTGAGCCGCGCCGAGGCCCTTCCACGCTTGATTGCACAAGGTGGCATGGGTGGCCTTATGCTTATCCCGCGCTCAGGAACATCTTCCCCATTTGCGCCGCCTTTCTCTTCCTGCTACCTTTAAGCCCATGAACCGACCTGACATGCCAATATTACCCGACCATCCACTGGTCTCGATTATTCTGACGAGCTACAACTATGCCCGGTTCGTGGGGCAGGCCATCGACAGCGTTTTCGCGCAGACTTACCAGAACTGTGAATTGATCATCGTCGATGACGGTTCAACCGATGCGTCCCCCGAGGTCATCCGCAAGGCGCTGGCCGAAGCTCCCTACCCGGCCCGTGCCATCTATCAGGAGAACCGCGGCCAGGCCGCCGCCATGAACGTTGCCTTTGCCGAAGCAAAGGGCGAATTGGTGGCCTTCCTGGACAGCGATGACCATTGGCTGCCCACCAAGTTGGAGGAGATGCTGGCTTTCATCCGGGCCCAGCCCGACGGCGGGGTCTACCAGCACCAGGTGGAGGACGGTCGGGGCAAGGCAGTACTCGACCCCGTGTGCAGCGGCGACTATTACCGAAAGTGGAAAGCGCTCGGCGAGGTCAACACGGCCATTCGGCACGACCTGTTCCTGGTCTTCGCCCCAACATCAGCCCTCATGTTTCGCAGGGACGTACTCGACCAGGTCTTTCCGCTGCCCACGCAGTTGGTGGCCTGCCCGGATACCTTCCTCGTGTTTCTGGCCTGCCGCCGTGGCCCGCTCTACTCCAATCCGCGCACGCTCGGCGTGTGGCGTTCCCATGACAGCAATGCGGGCAAACAGAACCGCTTCGGTTACAAGAAATACGGGGTGTCCGTGGTGCTGGAAGCGGTCAACGAACGTTTCCGCGAACTGGGCGACCCCATCCGCCTCACCTACCGTCCCGTGGCCGTCCTCTGGGAACCGGTCCGGCTGGTCCGCGAAGCGCTGGTTCGGCGCAGGGTGCGCGGGAACGACGCCAAGGACCGAAGAACGTAGACGCGGCTTCCAGCCGCGTTGTTCGTAAAGCCGAGGCGCGCGCGATGACGGAAAGCAATACGAACGCACCGGCTTTACCTTCATCCTGCGGGCGTTCACTTCGGGGGCTGGCTGATGGAGGAAAGAGGCTGGAAGCTTCTTCTACTTTGGGGACACTTCAGCCTCCCGCACGTTCCCTTTGTGCAAAGCGACGGTATGCGGTTGCCCAACCCTGCCGCAACAGCTTGGCGTCTCCGCCTCTACCGGTGCACGTCCAAAGAGTCCAGCGCAACGCCATCCACAGCGCATTGCAGACGGTGAAGAGCGCCCGTCGGGCCGGGGCGTTTGCATAGAACTTCAACATGGCATAGGTGCTGTTGTGTTCCTGCATCCGGATTTCATCACCGTGCTTGCCCGTGTCGCCTTTGTGGCGCACGACGGCTTCCGTCACATACCGAAAGCGCGCCCCCGCCCGGCCCAGCCGAATGCACAGCCAACTGTCCTCAAAGCAGTTCGGAAGCTCCGGGTCAAACCCTCCGATACTGTCGAACAGCCGCTTCGGCACCGCCATGTTCCCCGCCCCGCCCGTATTCACCCGTTCGGGCCGGCACCGCAGGCTCTTGCCGAGGAAAGTGGCCCGGCGCGGACCGTACTGCACGGCACCGGTCCGATAGTCCAGCACCCGGCCAATAAGCACCGTCTCCCCGTCATCCGCCGCCACCAGGACTTCCAGCCACCCTTCACAGGGCACCGCGTCGGAATCAATAAAAACCAACAGGTCCCCCCGTGCTTCCGCCGCAGCCATGTTTCGCGCGGGACCGGGCCCGACATTGGTCTCATTGGCCAACACGCGGACCCAGGGAAACCGGTCCGCCAGCATTTTTGCGGTATCATCCGTGGAGGCGTCATCCAGGACGACGACCTCGGCCCCCAGCGCGTCAAGCCGTTCGGGCGTGAGCGGGGCAAGACACTCCGCAACGTCATCCCGACGATCACGGGTGGCGACTATCACACTGGTCCGCCTGCCTTGGCCCTGTTTTTCTCCTGAAGACACGCTTTTATAACCCCGCAAGTGTGACTGCGGACCCGGCACCAGGGCGAATATGCCTGGAACCCGGCGCAACAAATCGGATTATAACAGGCCGAAAGCCGTGGCGCGTAGGAGCCTGAAAAACGTCAAAAAGTTGACTCGCACGGCCTTATGGATTATGTTCAAGCTGTAGGTATGGGCTTCATGAAGCCCCTTTGGACTCACAAAAACAAGAATCCAGCGGCTTCGCTTTCATCGTGCCCCACAAGGGCGTTTGGAAAGGCCTCCCATGACTGAATCTGAATCGAACCTGGAACTGAACGGCACGCCTGCGGCTCCCGTGCCAAAACGGCCGCTGTTGGTTGTCACCCTCCTTGCCATTCTCGTCGGATTCGCCTTTCAGGGCAGCCGCGGACTGTACGAGTCCACCGAGGGCCGCTATGCCGAATGCGCCCGCCAGAGCATGGAGCAGGGTACGCTCGACGAACCGGTGCTCAACGGCGTGAACCACTGGACCAAGCCCCCGCTGACCTACTACATGATCGCCGGGGGCATGAAGGTTCTGGGCGAGAATGCCTGGGGTGCCCGCATCGGCCAGTCCTTCGCCTTCGTGTTTACCGTGATTGCCGTGTATTACCTGGGTTTCCTGGTATGGGGCCCCCAGGCCGCCTTCTATTGCGCCGTTGTCTATGGTCTGTCCCCCTTTCCGGCCGGGGCGGCCAACAGTCTGTCCACCGACACGCTGCTGACCCTGTTCGAAACCCTCACCCTGCTCGCGTTCTGGCTGGCTGTCCGCAGAAAACGGGGGCACTACATGGTCCTCATGTGGGCCGTCTTCGGCTTTGCCTTCATGACCAAGGGCTTCCCCGCGCTGCTCTGCCTCATCGGTCCGGGCGTCGTCTTCTTCCATCTGCGCCGCCGGGGCGAGAATGTGCCCCAGTTCTTCAATCCGCTCGGCCTGCTCGCCTTTCTGCTGATTGGCTTTTCATGGTATGCCGAGAAGGCATGGACCCATCCCGGCCTGATGCAGAACTGGATTATGAAAGAGGGCATCGCACGAAACGTCAGCGATGAGGCCCACCGAAACGCCGAGTGGTACAAGCCCTTCACCATGTACCTGCCCATCGTCCTGTTCGGTGCGATCCCCTGGGTGTTCATGATTCTGGCAAAACACAAACACATCCCGTGGCCAAAAGGCATGTGGAAACGCGTCACCGCATGGCCGCATCCGGTCGAATGGCTGTTCATTGTCACCACATTCGCCATTCCGTTCATCGTCTTCTGCGTGAGCAGTTCGCGCCTCCCGCTGTATCTTCTGCCTCTCTTTGCGCCAATAGCCCTGGCCGTCGGCAAAGGACTGGAATGGCTCGTTTCCACCGGGCATCTCCGGCTGCGTTCCGTGATGGTTGCCGCACTGGCCGTAACGGTGCTCATGGTCGTGGGAAAGGGCGTTTTTGTGCTGCACATCCCCGCCATCGACTCTTCCAAGGACATGGGCATCCTGGCGCGCGATGCAGGGTCCATTCTGGAGAAATACCCCAACCGGGACCTCTATGTGCTCAAACAGGAAGCGCTCCTGGGGCTGCAGTTCTATCTGCACACCACCCCGGTCGTCACTGCCGAACTCGAAGACGCGCCCGCCGTGCTCAAGAAAGCCAAGACCGAGAACAAACACCAGTTGGTGTTTGTGCGAAAAAAGAAGCTTGAGGCTTTCGCGGAAAAGATTGATCAGCGCGTCTACAAGGTCGAGCCCATCAATGACGACTGGAGCCTGATCGTCATCAATCCGCCCGAGGCGGGCGGACCGACATCCTGAGGTGGATATTGGGCTGGTAAGATGGGTGGACCGCTTTGCCGGCGTGCCGCTGTGCTTCCTGTGCACCCTCCTGCGCCGCCTGGCGAACCGTGTTGCACCGCCGCCCTCCGCCACCACGCCCATCCGTCGCCTGCTGTTCCTGAAACCCGCCGAACAGGGTGCCACGGTGCTGGCGGTGCCCGCCTTCGAGGCGGCCATAAAGCGGCTGGGGCGCGAAAACGTCTATGTCTGCGTTTTTGCCCGCAACCGGGAGATTCTCGACATTCTTGGGCTCATCCCGCCTGAGAATATCCTCATCATCCGCGACACCCGCGGGCTGCTGTTCCTGACCGATGTGGTGCGGATGCTGGCGGCCGTGCGCCGCTCCGCCATCGACACGGTCGTCGATTTTGAGTTCTTCGCGCGGTTCACGGCGCTGCTGACCTTCCTGAGCGGGGCGCGCCGCCGCGTGGGCTGGCATCGTTTTGCCGGCGAGGGCATGTACCGGGGCGACCTGTTCACCCACCGCATCCAGTACAACCCCTATATGTCCACCGCACAGTCCTACCTCCTGCTGGCCGAAGCCGGATGGATGGACCCGAACGCGGTGCCGATGGCCAAGACCCCGGCTCCGGTCATTGCGCCGGACTATCAGCCGCCTGCCTACCACCCCACTCCCGAAGAACTGGCCCGTGTTCGGAAACTGCTGGAAGAGGGAGGCATTGTCGGGGACGGGGGCCGCCCGCGGCTGGTGCTAAATCCCAAGTTCCTTGATGAACTGCCGGTGCGCCAGTGGGCCGAGGCCAATTTTGCCGACCTGGCCCGGCAGTTTCTGGACGCCTATCCCGGGGGAAGCGTCGTGGTCGTGGGCCTGCCGGTTGAGACACAGGCCGCGGAGCGGTTCTGCGCCTCGCTCGACAGCGGACGGGTTGTGAACCTTGTCGGCAAGATCAACCTGCGTGAGTTGGTGACCCTCTTCCAACTGTGCGACGCGCTGCTCAGCTCGGACAGCGGCCCGTGCCATTTCGCCGCGTTGACCGGCATCCGCGTTTATGTCCTCTTCGGACCCGAAACGCCCGTGCTCTTCGCCCCGCTCACGCCCAGGGCGCGTTTGTTCCGCGCCAACTTTGCCTGCAGCCCCTGCTTCAACACGTCCAATTACCGCCGTTCCACCTGCGTGGACAATCAATGCATGAAGGCAATCACGGCTGATGCGGTGTTTGAGGCCATTCGCGGGGATTTTGGCTGAGCGCCTGTTGCGCACGAAGGACCCGCATCCTGCATGCCTTCGCAAAACCTTCTCTTTCGGCGGGCGCGCAGCCTTGCGGCCGCCTCACTTCTGCCGGATGTCGTAACAGAGCAGGACATCGCCGTGGCGCACGTAAAGACGCCCGTTCGCGATGGTCGGATGGGCCCAGTGCTCCTTGCTGCCCTCGGTGACGGTGAAGCTGCTGACACGCTCGAAGCGGTCCGGGTTGGGCTTGACCAGGCTGACGATGCCTTTCTTGGGTCCTTCGTAGGTATAGAGCATACCGTCGGCATATTCGACCACTCCCTGCGAAACCTCCTTGCTCGTCCACTTCACCTTGCCGGTGGCCCAGTCCAGGCAAACCATCTGTCCGCCGCCGCGGTGGTGCGTGGTGCCGTACAGGCATCCGTCCACCAGCACCACGCCGTGGTGTTGGCAGTCGAGCTGCGTGTCGAGCCATTTCACGGTGTAGGACGACGCGTCCTTGGACAATTCCAGCAGTCCGCCGCCGGACTTGTAGCCGGCCACGTAGTACAGCAGGCCGTCCTTGTAGATGGGTGTTACGGCGTGAATGTCCCACTCGGTCAGGTGCTCGTGCTTCCAGAGCAGTTCACCGGTGGTGGCGTCGACGCAGATGAGGTACTTGGAGGTCTCCGTGAAGACGATGCGGCGACCGTTGTGCACCACCAGCAGCGGCGGCACATAAGAGGTCATGTCGTTCATGCCCTTGGTGACCCACACGGTGTCGCCGGTCTTCTTGTCCAGCGCCGCCATGACCGCATCGGGCCCGCCGGGGGTGCAAATCACGTGGTCGCCGTCAATCAGCAGGGCCTCTGCCAGATGCCATTCGGTCTGGGGCCCCTTGAAACGCTCCAGGATGTTGACTTGCCAGACGATCTTCTTCGTCGGCAGGTCGATGCAGACCAGGGGTCCCAGCCCGTTCAGCAGGTACATCCGGTCGCCTTCAATGGTCGGCGTGCACCGCGCGCCCGGCGCGGACTCCGCCGTCGTCTCCTTGCCGTAGGGAATCTTGTCAATGACCTTGCCGTTCAGGTCCAGCACAAACACAAAGCTGTCCTGTTCCTCCAGCGTGGCCGTCACATAGATTCGGTCCTTGACCACCACCGCGGAGGAATAGCCCACGCCAAAGCCATCGGCCTTCCATAGCAACGGCGGGCCGTTCTCCGGCCATGCCTTGAGCAGACCTGTTTCATCAAATATGCCGGACCGCTGTGCCCCGCGAAACTGGGGGGAATCAGCCGCAAAGGAAACCGCAGCAGCACAGGCCATGACCGATACAGCGGACAAAAATCGAATCATCATTACCGCAAAACCTCATCATCGTTTGTTAAAGACCCCCGGGCCTTTCATGGGCCATGGGGCTTCTCCACGGTTTCATAAACCCTGTATTTTCAATACTTCCAACCACGAGTGGTGTTGACAATTCGGGATGTCTATGTCAACGGTCGGAATTCTCCGGCTCTGCCGCGCTCACAGTCAATTCCGCCGCGTTCGGCGCCTTTGTCTGTCCCGGAATGTCCTGCGGCGCTTTCTTCCCG
>CAIJOU010000696.1 GCA_903822375.1 Candidatus Hydrogenedentota bacterium | reverse complement strand
CCGACCGGACCGTGCAAGCGACACCGTTCCTTGCGATAGGCGTCGAGCTCTGAGGCAAGGCGAGCGCCGATGGGGACCAGCCTGCTCTTGAAGAACTTCGTGTCCCGAACCGTCAGGAGGTAGGCCGGCAGGTCCACGTCCTCAAGAACGAGCGACAAAGCCTCACCCATCCGCATGCCCGTGCCGTACAGAAGAAGGATCATGATCCGAAGGGTCGATCCGAGGAGCATCCTCCCGGCTCGCACCGTGTTGAATTCGTCGGTGGCCAACATCAATCGCCTGATTTCATCAACCGAGAAGATATAAGGGGAGCAGGGGGGCGGCTGCTTCGGTATCGTTGTCGGAAGCGGCGCCGACTCGGCGTATCCCCGCGCCATCGCGAAACGATACAGCAGTGTGAGGGCGCTGTGCTTCTTGTGCCAAAGCGACGTAAGCTGTCCACGCCCGGCGAGATACGCCTTGACCTGGGCAGGGGCGACGTCGTGGATTTCCATATCCCCCAGGGCGTTGCTAAACGACCCCAGAAGCTGCGCGGTCGATTCATAGCGCATGCCGAGGGAGCGTTTGTACGCTACGAGCTCATTCACAACAGTGGCCAGCTTCATGAGAGGCCTCCCAGGTCGAAGGCGGCGACCTTGCGGAGATGGGGCAGATCGACCTTGGCGTAGATTCTCGTGGCGGCAGCACTTCGATGGCCGAGTTGGTCGCCGATCTCCTTAAGCGATAATCCTTCCGAAACCAAGCGGGCTGCGCAAGCGTGTCGGAGCGAGTGCGGACCGCAGTGACGCAAGGGGACGCCGAGTGCGGTGAGGCGGTGGGCCACCTCGTTATAAACGATGTGCCGAGATATAGGCTTGAACGGAGCCTTCATCGTGACGAATAGCTCGGAGCACGCGCAATTTGGACGCACACGCAGGTAGACCCATAAGGCCTCCGCCACCCAAGCGACCAGCGGGTACTTGTGCTTCGCGGCGCTTTTTGAGCGGCGAACGAGGAGTTCCCTCGCCTCCCATTTGATCTCGTCCAGCGTCATGCTCGCGACCTCGCCGGCGCGAAGCCCGTAGACGGCCAAGAGCAGGATCATCGCGCGGTCCCGGACATCTGTCGGATCATGCGGGTCCAGACTCTCGATCAAGCGACCGATGTCCGCCCACGCGGGCCCGGCGGGCAAGGTCTCATCACGATACACAACGGGCCCTTCGATGGCTTCAGCTATCGAGGGACACCACCATCCGCGCAAAGCTCCGAAGCGGAAAAAGGCACGAAGTGAATCAGCCATCGCCGCGATGGTCCGACGAGCCCATCTGCCGGTCCCGCGTTCGGCGAGGAACGCGGCGACGTCCGATAGCCCGAGATCTTCGGTCTTTCCGCCTTGGGCATGGTGCCAGCGGAGCAACCCACCGACGTGGTAGCGCTTTGTTAGGATGGTTTGCGGGGAGAGATTCCGCTCGTCCCGCATCCATGTGCAGAAGTCTTCGAGATATGGCGCAAAAGGCTCCGGTACCGGAATGGGCTCCCGCAGCCAGCCTAAGAAGTGAAGCCAGTTCCTCGCAAAGGGCTTGAAGTAGTTGCCCGGATGCTTCGGCTCAGGGCGGGAGGGCAGTCGGCGGCGTCCTTTCATGAACCTCTCGCTGGCGGCATCGAGCTGAGTTGCGTCGACTTTGCGGATGGCGTCTGGGCCCAACTCACGAATGACCACCAGCAGTTTCTGAGCGATTTGTTGCAAGACCCTTTTCGAATACCCTCGTTGCTGAAGAGCCGAGAGATATCGCAGCCGCTCCTCCAGAAGCGGAGCAGTCTGATGTCGCCTGCGAGTAAGCGGATTTTTAAAGAGACTTTCAAACATGGCCAAACCTCCTTGATGGGGAATGGACGTCCAGCCAAGCGTAACCCCGGGTTATGTTGCGTCAAATATCAGGAAAGGCCAACAAGGATGACGGTTCTCGCGAGGCCACAACATAAGTCCGGCCACAACATAAGTCTCGGAAGGGGTGTTCTTCAAGGAGCCGGGATTATTCGGTCCGGTGCTGGGCTTCAGGCCTGCGAGTCCGCCTTCAGAAGAAGAGATCAAGGCTTTGACCGAAGAGATCCGCCGCAAGGTTCTGCACCGTTTCAAGAAGCTGGGCTATCTCCTGCCCCTGGACATGGACAATATGCTGGCCTGGCCGCATTCCGGTTTTTCCCTTCACGCTCAGGTCTATGTTCCGCCAGGAGACCTGGAGGGATTGCAGAGAGTCCTCTACTATTG
>CAIJOU010000695.1 GCA_903822375.1 Candidatus Hydrogenedentota bacterium | reverse complement strand
CAATAGTAGCCACGGGTGGAGCGAAGCGGAACCCGTGGTTATAATCAAGAGAGGAAATGGTCCCCGAAGGGGGCCAACATCGGGAGGGTGTCTATGTCCACATATACGCAGATCTACTACCACCTTGTCTATTCCACAAAAGGCCGCGCCCCCGCCCTATTGGAAGACCGCCGCGAAAGACTCTTCCACTACCACTGGGGCATACTGAAACACAACAACTGCCATCTCTACCGCACCAACGCAGTCGACGACCACATGCACATGTTGATCAGCCTGCACCCGACTATCGCCCTTTCCAACCTTATCCGCGACATGAAGGCCGCGTCAACGACGTGGATGCGCGGCGACATGGGGTTTTACGATTTTCCCGGGTGGCAGGTCGGATACGGCGCATTCACGAAATCACACGCGGAAAAAGAGACGGTCATTCAGTACATCAAGAACCAGCAGGAACATCATAAGACGATCAGTTTCAGGGACGAATTGAAACAATTACTCGAAGAAGCCGGCATTGCCTTCGACGAGAAGTACCTCGACTGAAGGGTTCGCCCCCTTCGGGGACGCAGCGTGGGGGTCGCGTATCCACGGGTTCCCTTCGGTCACCCGTGGCTACTATTGTGCGCCCCCTCCGGGGGCAAGACACACCTCCGGAGATAACCACCTCCGGAGACTTTGTCCGTGCGTGATTGCAGCCACGGGTGGAGCGAAACGGAACCGGGAACCCGTAATGTCCGCACCGTACCCCCGAAGCGGTCACACAACAATAGCCACGTGTGGAGCAAAGCGGAACCGGGAACCCGTAATGTCCGCACTGCGCCCCCGAAGAGGTCACACAACAATAGCCACGTGTGGAGCAAAGCGGAACCGGGGACCCGTAATGTCCGCACTGCGCCCCCGAAGGGGGCCAACAACAGTAGCCACGTGTGGAGCGAAGCCGAACCGGGAACCCGTAATGTCCGCGCCGCGCCCCCGAAGGGGGCCAACAACAGTAGCCACGGGTGACCGAAGGGAACCCGTGGTAACGGTCATCATCGGGAAAGGTCCCCGGAGGGGGCCAACGCACAGCCGTTCCACGCGCATTGCTCAGCCTGCACTGGAAAATAACACAACAAAGGTCTATCATACTTAAGGGTCAACGGACCATCCAAGACCCAGTGCCGGGACACTAAAAGGAGGGAGTATCATGATCCAGCACACCTGTCCGAATTGCGGGGCGCACCTGGACGTTCCTGACCAGTATGCGGGCCAGGCCATAAAATGCGGGGGATGCGGCGCCACCATAGAGTGCCCCATGGTAGACACCCCGCCACCCATCCCCGTTGTGCCGGCGCAGGCATATTCGCCGCCACCGTCGATTCCGGACGATTCCAAGTCGCTGGCGATCCTCAGTCTCGTCTTCGGCATACTGTCGTTTGTGCTCTGCCTCTTTCCGGTGGCGTCCATCCCCGCCGTGAGCCTCGGACACATTTCCCTGTCCAAGATCAGAGACGGCCGCATGTCCCCCGACGCCCGCGGACTGGCGGTTGCCGGGCTGGTAATCGGCTACATCAACATCGTGATCATGCTGCTCTTCATGCTGGTCATGCCGGCCATCCTGCTGCCCGCGCTTTCTCGCGCCCGCGAGGCGGCGCGCCGCTCCTCCTGCCAGAACAATCTCAAGCAGATGGGTATCGTCTACAAAATGTTCTCCAACGAGAGCAAGGGCATGAAGTTTCCCCATCTGTCCAGCACGCCGGGCCAGTTGATGTCGGCCAAGAACGAAATCTATCCCGAGTACCTGACTGACGCGAATGTCCTGATTTGCCCGTCGCTCGCCGGTTCGGAGAAATGGCGTGAACGGAAAGAGGGGGCAATAGACGATGAATCCTACTTCTACCTCGATTACGCCGTTACCGACGACAAGGATGTCGCGGCCTTCTGCGCGGCGTATAAGGAACACATGACGAAGGGCCTGCTCCTGGATGGTGACCTGACGGTCCCGGCGGGAACGGGGTCGGGCGGCGGAAGCGTAATCTATCAACTCAGGGAGGGCGTTGAACGGTCCTTGGTCACCGACATAAACAACCCCGCGGTTGTCGCCATGATGCAGTCAAAGATTCCCGTTCTTATCGAGCGCCCGGAGAACCATGTCCCCAGCGGCGGCAACGTGCTCTTTATGGACGGCCACGTGGAATTTCTGCGCTACCCGGGTCAATGGCCCATGACCGCGCAGACCGTCAACGCGCTCAAAGAACTCGACGCGATGGGAGGCAAGGATGTTCCAAGGCTCCCATAACCGCCGCCGGCAAATTCCATGACAAATCCCCCGGAATCGCCGGACAACACACCGATACCTGCACCGTGTCCAAGCCCCGGCGGCGGCAGGAAACTCGCAATACTCAGTCTCGTTCTGGCCCTGCTCTCCTTTGGCTGCATAAACCTGCTTGGCTCGGTGCCGGCCGTAATTCTTTCGGTCTTTGTCCTCATAAGGGTCCGGCAGGGCCGCATGTCCCGGCGCGCGTGCGGCATGGCGCGCACGGCGTTTGTGCTCGGTTGCATCAACATCGCAGTTTTCACGCCGTTGGTTTGGAAATATGAGCTTTTCCGCATACAGGGCTTAAGCCCCCCGCGCGACCACCATTCCTGCCAGTCGAATCTCCGCCAGTTGGGGGGGATCTGCGCTCGGTTTGCAATGGACAACAAGGACCACCTGTATCCCCATCTCTCGCCGGTGCAGGGTGAGTTGATGCCGGCAAAAGACGAGATGTTTCCAGGGTACGTGAGCGACCCACGGCTGTTCGCGTGTCCATCAACCCGGCATGAGGAGAGGTTCCGCAAACCGGAGTCGCTCCCGGACGACACAGACTATTTGTATCTGGGGTATACGGTTGCAAACGATGTGGAAATAGCCGCTTTTTGCGCGGCGTACAAGGAGCATGCGTCGAAGGGACTGCCCTTCGATACAGACCTGCAGGTGCCCGCCGGACAGGGGAATGGGGGTGGCAACATCATTCACCGCCTTCAGGAAGGGGCAGAGCGGTTCACTATGACCGGGATTAACGGACCCGGGGCCTCCGCCTACTGGCAGTCACAGATTCCCATACTCATCGAGCGCCCGGAGAACCATGTCCCCAGCGGCGGCAACGTGCTCTTTATGGACGGCCACGTGGAATTTCTGCGCTACCCGGGTCAATGGCCCATGACCGCGCAGACCGTCAACGCGCTCAAAGAACTCGACGCGATGGGGAAGTGACGAGAAGTTGCCAAGCTGTTCACCCATGTCAACGCAGCGCCGCACTCCCCATTCTTCTTTCTTCGTGTCCTTCGTGCCTTCGTGGTTCCACTGGAAGAGGAGAAAGGCATTGTTGACGGCGGCAACCCAGTGTTGTCGGGCAAAACCCGCTTGACACGGCCCCGAAAGGTTTGCTAATATTTGACGCACTGAGCGGGAGTAACTCAGTGGTAGAGTGTAACCTTGCCAAGGTTAAAGTCGCGGGTTCAAGTCCCGTCTCCCGCTCCATTTTTATGTCTTTTCTGGGTCGTTAGCTCAGCTGGTAGAGCAGGTGACTCTTAATCACAAGGTCGAGGGTTCGACTCCCCCACGACCCACCAGATAGTGAACAAAGGACTTGCGGAGATTCCGCGAGTCCTTTTTTCATTGGATTCCCCCCCCCAATGGTGCATTCATGGTGCAGTTGCTTTTCATCCCGCCAGAATGCCCCCCGGCGCGGGTGACGCTATTGCCCGAGCGCGCTCAGCTCTTCCTCAAGGTCGCAATACTTCAGCGCAATACTGCGGAAGTCTTCCTGCACATCGAGAAAAGCGTCCAGCATTATGGGGTCAAACGCGGTTCCGCGGCCCTCTGACAGAATGCGCACGGCCGTCGAATGGGGGACGGGGGGCTTGTAAACGCGGCGGCTGATGAGCGCGTCGTACACGTCGGCAATGGCCATCAGGCGGCCGCACAGGGGAATCTGTTCGCCTGCAAGCCCGCCTGGATAGCCGCTTCCATCCCAGCGCTCGTGGTGTGTGGCGGCAATTTCCCGCGCGTAGCGGAGAAACGAGCCCGGGCCCAACCGGCTTTCCGCCTCCGCCATGGCCTCCAGACCCAGCGTCGTGTGGGTTTTCATGGCGTCGTGCTCTTCCGTGGTCAGGCGGTCCTTTCCCCGGAGAATATGATCGGGCACGCCTATATTTCCAAGATCGTGCAGCGGCGCGGACTTGCAGAACTGGTCAATCAGGTCCTCGTCGAGCGGCGGAGTGTACTCGCCCTTCTCAACAAGACGCTGTGCGAGGCGGCGCATGTACTGTTGTGTCCGCCGAATGTGTCCGCCGCCCCCGGGGTCGCGGCATTCGGCGATGCTGCCGAGGCTCTTGATGGTGGCGTCCTTCGTCCTGATCAGTTCGCGGGTGTGTTCGTAGACCAGTTCGGCGAGGTGATCGCTGCGGCGCTTCAGGTCTATGTGGTTCCGCACTCTGGCCTTCATGAGCGCCAGGTTTACCGGTTTGGTGATGTAATCCACGGCGCCCAGCGCCAGTCCATGGGCCTTTTCATCGTCTTCCTGCATCCCCGTCAGGAATATCACGGGAATATTGCGGGTGATGGGGGACAACTTCAGTTTCCGGCACGCTTCGTAGCCGTTCATGTCGGGCATTCGTATGTCCAGAATAATAGTGTCCGGAAGATATTCGGCGGCCATTTCCAGAGCAGTCTCCCCGTTGACCGCGGCGACCACCTCGAATTCGTCTGACAGAGCGCGCTTGACTATTTCAAGAAGCATCGGCTCATCGTCAACGACGAGAACCACCCCGGACTTTGAAACGCTCATAAAGCAACAACCCCCTTTGCCATTTCAACCGCCGACCTGTTCTGTTTCCTGAGAAGCACTTGCCCTGTTTTCCCGTGAGCAATAAACACATGCCGCAGCACGCCGCCCTGCAAAACCTCTGGAAGGCCCCACAGGTCAGTTCTGTTGACAATGCGGCCTGTAGCAAATCACTAATCTAATGATACTATACCCGGCCTAGAACCTGTCGGGGATAAAGGATTCCCTGATTTTCGCCTTCGAAAATACTGAGGACAGAAGGGCGAAGCCGCCAAAGGAGACGGAGAGGGGGTTCCATCGTTGAAAATCGGGGGTTCTGGACCCGTGAGGGTTTCTGTGTACAATGCCGCCCGCAGAATACTGGTCTTCCCGTCGCAGCTTCGACTCCTTTGGGGGCATTCGACAAAGTCAATCACCGCAAGGCGGGTGAAACCGGCCGTGCGATAATCTGCTCTTCCGATTGACTGGCGCCGCCCAAAGTGCCACCATTTCAGCGTTTTGAAAAGGGGGGTGGGCCGAGGCGACAGTTTCCCGAAGATTAAATGAAACGGAGATGACAAGATGCGGAGTTTGCACCATTGCCAGTCGTTCTTAAATCATGGATTCCCGGCTTGCGGCTCCGCCGCGATGCGTATATTGGCGCCAGTCTTGATCGTTGTTTTGGCTGCTGCGCCCGTGCAGGGTGAAGACTGGCCCCAGTTTCGCGGGCTGAATCGCGACGGAAAATCGCCCGAGACCGGCCTGCTCCAGGAATGGCCCGCCGACGGGCCGAAGCTGCTGTGGACCGCCCATGGACTGGGCGCGGGCTTTTCCTCGGTGGCGGTTTCGGGGGGCAGCGTCTTTGCCACCGGCTTTGACAGCGAGAAGAAAGAAGGCATGCTCTCTGCCTTTGACAGGGAGGGAAAACCGATCTGGAAGACGAATTACGGCGCCGAATTTGATGACGAGTCCTACGCCGGCACACGGAGCACGCCCACGGTTGACGGTGGCCGGTTGTACGAGTGGACCGGAATGGGCGTGCTGCTGTGTCTCGACGCGCAGACGGGCGCGATCCTGTGGTCGCGCGAACTGGCGAAGGACTATGCCGGCGTGCCGCCCCGCTGCGGATATGCCGAGGCTCCCTTCATCCACAGGGAAACCGTCATCTGCACGCCCGGCGGCAAGGACGCGGCGCTCGTGGCCCTGGACAAGAATACGGGCAAGACCGTCTGGACCAGCACGGGCTTCAGCGACCTTTCGGCCTACTGTTCGCCGGTCCTGGTCAAGCGGGGCGACCTCAACCTGCTCGTGACCATTACCGCGCGCAACGTGGACGGGCTGGATGCGGACAGCGGAAAGCTGGTGTGGAGCCTGGCCTTCGACACCACCGCGGAAGACCCGAACCATTCCGTGGCGCCGGCTTGCGGGGACGATTGGCTCTACGTTACCAGCGGCCACCGCGACGGCGGGCAGATGTACGCGCTCTCGCCGGACGCCCGCGCGCTGACGCGTTCCTGGACCGACACCACGCTGAACACGCTTCATGGGGGGTTGGTGTCCCTCGACGGATACATCTACGGCTCCAGTTTGCGGGGAAAGTGGGTGTGCCTGGAGGCCAAGAGCGGCCGGGTGATGTACGAGACGACGGGCGTTGGCATGGGCTCGGTCGCGTACGCGGACGGCATGCTCTACTGCTACGGCGAGAAAGGCACGCTGGCGCTCGTGCGCGCCACGCCGACCGCCCATGAAATCGTCAGCAAATTCAAAATCACCCAAGGGGAAGGCCCCCACTGGGCCCACCCCGTCATCTCCGGCGGACGTCTGTATATCCGTCACGGAGATGCGCTGATGGTGTATGCAATAGGTCGGGGCGAATAGGTTGCACGGCGATACGGCTACTGGGCTGCGGGGGACGGGCGTTCCTGCGTGACCCACTTCAGCAGCAACTCCCGGCCCTGTTCATACGCGCCGTCATTCACCGAATGGCCCTTGTCCTCCGTCAGAAGCAACTCGGCCAGAGATGCATCGTGCATTGTTTCTTCGTTTACCTTGACCAGTACCGCGTGGAATTGCCGGCAGCTTTCCGTGCCGACACGCTCATCCTCCGAACCGATGGCGAGATAGACATGCTTGCCGATCATGCCCTGCACAAAGCGGGCAAGTCCGAGCGCGCGCACGTCCTCGCGTTCGCGATCGGCGGAGAATTCCCGCAATAGGGACCAATCCGTAACAGGCGCGAAACCGGCGCCGGCGGCAATACGGTCATCCGCGGCCAGCATGCGCAGCGCCATGTAGCCGCCGCGCGAGGAGCCCGACACCGCGATGCGTCCCGGGCGTGCCCAGCCGCGCCGGATGCATTCGCCAATGACGCCCTTGCCGTCCTCCACCAGTGCCATGAAAGGGTCTTCTCCCGCGACGAGTGCGTTTCGCAAACCGGTAATGTCGCTTCCATGAATTCCCACACGATCGCCGTGTGCGGGCAGGTCGAAACTGATCACACGGTGTCCCTGCGCCAGGAAATGCTCCGCCGGCGAACAGTATGGACGGACCGAGGAAGAGGTCACGCGGTCCGCGGCAAAGGTCAGCAGCAGGGCGGGGTCTGTGGCGAGACTTGCGGGCGGTGGGGACAACAGTCTTGCGACCACGGAACGGCCACCGACCTCGACCAGAAACTCTGTGCTCACAGCCCCCGCGCATGCCGGGGACACATTGGCCGCTGGACGCATGTAGAGCGCGTATAACTGGGATGGCTTCTGCGGATTCTTTCCCAGGAGAATCTTAAGACGCACGGTCTGCCCGCCCAACGCCCGCAGGCTCTTGCCATTCCACTGGGTCAGACAGTCGAACCCTTCGGGGGCAGTGGTCTTCCCCGTCCTATCGCCGGAGAAATCCGGCTTGAGCGCAAACCGTTCGTCGGCAACCTCAAAACGGACCGTGTCCAATCCCGTGCCGTTGACGAAAACGTCGCATCCATTCTTGGGCAGCGAGATCGGCGCGGACCACACAGAGCCGTCTTCCGCGTCCGGGCTCAACTCCAGCGTGCCCCAGCGGTCGCGAGGCAGCGTGGCCAGGGCGACTTCCCCCCAATAGTCTTCCGCACTCACGCCCGGCTTGCCGTAATCGGAATTGCGCCAGCGTCCATGATAGATGCGCGTTTCGTCGCCGACGTTGAGGATGCCGTTGGCCTGGCAGAGCACCGTGGGAAGCGACTTGCCCGGGATGGGCGTGGCGGGCGATTCGGCGGCCGGCAGCCATACGTGGCCCTGCACGGGCTCGCGAAACACCAGTCCGTCATTGCTGACCACCAGTCCCAGGTCGCCCGAGATCCTGCCGAACTCGGGGTGGTTGTGCCAGATGCAATAGAGGCCCACGAGCACGTTGCCGCAACTCTTGGCCCCGATGCCGAGATGGACTTCGTCGCGTTCCGGACTTGCTGCCCAGGGCAGCGCAAAGGACCGGGCCGACTCGCCCATCCAGTGGTCGAAATCGGGCGAAACCCACGCCGTGCCCACGCGCGCCGGGCTCTGTCCGTCCGGTCCGGGCTGCAGCGTTTGGGAGTTGGCGAAGTAAAAGCCGTTGAACTTGTAGAACGAGGCATGTTCTAGGAAGGAGGAGATGGGCGGCTTCGGTGCCGTGTTCCAGTGAATCCCATCCGCGCTGACGGCAATGCGCATGGTGGGGAAGTCAAAGGGGTCATACTGCGACCAGAATGCGAGCTTGTAGCGTCGCGACGGATCGGGGTCCTCCTCGTCCTTGATGACGCACGCGTCTCCCGTGAGGGCACTCGGCAGCGCCAATGCATTGTTGTCGTGCGAACCCTTGAACAGCAGTTGGCCGAGATTGGGCTTCTGCCAGCGGACACCGTCGGCGCTTTCCGCGTAGCACAGCGGACCCGGAATAATCTCGTGCTTCCATTTCGCCGCCTGCGCCTTGAGTTCCTCGGGCCAGTCCGGATTCGGTGTCTTGTGGCACGCGTAGTACCACATGCGGAATCGGTCCTGGTCGAAGAGCACAGTTCCGTAGAAATGCGCGGCCAGATAATCGGGGGCGTTGGGGTTTTCCCGGTTGGGTGTCAGGACCGGTTCGGGCAGCACGGCCGGCTTTGAAAGGACGCAGCGCACATTGCGCTTTAACGGCAGGGACACATCGTCAATGGCCAGCAGGACGGCCTGTTTCGTTACGGTGACGCCCGTCGTGGGAAACACGAACGCATCCGGTTGTTCGGCCTGGACGGACAGGCTTGACGCCACGGCGGCCATTGCCCATGCCAGCAGGCGTATTGACGTCAGTTTCTGGTTCATGCAAGAGCCTCTCATTATACGGCTGTATTTGTCCACAGTGGTCGAAAGAGACACGACTGGGTTCAGGAGTAGTACCTCCGTTTCATTATGTAGTCCACACTGGGGGCTGTCAAGGTGTGT
>CAIJOU010000694.1 GCA_903822375.1 Candidatus Hydrogenedentota bacterium | reverse complement strand
TGTGCCCCGGGCGGAAGTCACCCCCTCAGAAGTCTGTAGAACAAAAAAGAAGAACGGCGGCGGAACTCTGAAGTTCCGCCGCCGTGGATTGGCTCAGACCAAGCTGTTATTGCTGGCCGATGGGGGTGCCGCCCGAGGTGGCGGAACCAGCCGCGCCGGCACGAATCACACCGGACTCGTCCACAAAGAAGCCGCGCGAACCGGTCGTGTCCTGACCGACCGGAGTGGCCGCGCAGGAAAACGAGTTGTTGGAGTTGGCCAAGGTGATTTCGGCGAAGCTGTAACCGCTCTTTGCGCCGGGCCACGTACCATCAAGGAACGGGGGCGTGCTGCCCGTCAGGGAGGCGAAGTTCCCATACGTACCGCGGGCGGAGTTGTATGCATTTTCAGAACCCAGCACCGTGCGCATGTTGCCGATCGCGGCCGACTCGTTCGACTGAATGCGTGAACGAAGCAGGTTCGGAATGGCGATGGCGGCAATAATTGCAATAATGGCCACCACAATCATCAACTCAATCAACGTAAAGCCTTTATTCTTCATTCTCTGATCCTCCAGTTTGTTTGACCCATATAGCTGTTCACAGGGTTCTTGGGCCCTGAAAACTCTCAATTCTATCTAGCAATTAGCAAAGGACATGCCAACCCAGTCTGACGAACTGACAAAAGCGTTTTGCGTGGTTTTGGAGCCCATATATCGGGTAATTGGCTTGTGTCCAAAGCATACTAGCTGATTCAGTGTTTGGCGACGCCAATTCAACATCGGCCGTGAGTGACAAAAAATGTCACCTCGGGACACTTAGGCGCCTTCAACGTTCGAAGCTATGCGACCAGCCGTGGACCAAACGACAGGCCCAGTTCAATAGTTAGTTCGCCCAGGCACTGCCGGCACAGATTCCCAAAACGGGCAGCGACACTCGTGAACCAGAACTGATACCCCCTGCTTCCACGATAATGACAGGTGGTGGTGGTGGTGTGCCGCTCCCCCTGCCGTATGAACCCGCGATTGCCGTTATCGGCAAGACTTCGCCACGGCTGGAGTATATAATGGGTGACTATGATTCGGATATGGCTTGCGGCGGTACGCCTGCTTCGCGCAGTTGACCATACAGGAGACGGCCCATGACTGAGGACCTTTCGGTCGAATACCTCAAGCGAAAGGACTCCGCGCTGGGCTTGGTGTTGGACAGCCTTTTCGACGGCGTGTACATTGTCGACACAGAGCGCAGGATACTCTTTTGGAACCAGGGCGCAGAGGAATTGACGGGGTATTTGGCGCACGAAGTGACGGACCAGCGCTGTTCGGACGACATTCTCAACCATATTGACGAGGAAGGGCGCCTGCTGTGCAAGGGGCGGTGCCCACTGGTGCGCGCCATTGCAACAGGCAATGACGTGCGTGAAAAAATCTATCCGCTGTGCAAGGACGGCAGGCGCTTTCCCGTGGAAACGCACGTGGCGCCGCTGCGGGACCGGACGGGGAACATCATCGGCGCCGTGGAGGTTTTTCGCGACATCAGCGCGGAAGAGGACTTTCGCATCCTTCAGGACAAGTTCAACGCGCTGGTGCAGCGGTACGTATCACAATCGACTTATGAAGAAATCCTGTCACAAGCCTCCGGTGCCGACACACGTGTGGCAACCCGGGACATGACCGTCTTCTATCTGGACATCGTCGGGTTCACCGCGCTTTCTGAAAAGGCCACCCCGGCAAGCACCGTGAAACTGCTGAACGACGTGTTCGGAATGTGCGGCGTCATTACCCGTGAAAAGCACGGGGATATTGACAAGTTTATAGGCGACGCGATTATGGCGGTGTTTATTGACGCAAACGATGCCGTGGAGGCCGCCGAAACACTGCTCGCCAAGGCGTTCCCCTGTCTGAACCAGCAGCGGCTCGAAGCGGGTCTTGACCCCGTTCACGTGCGCATAGGCATCAACAGCGGCGA
>CAIJOU010000693.1 GCA_903822375.1 Candidatus Hydrogenedentota bacterium | reverse complement strand
GGCATGCCAAGGCCGGTGTGATAGCGCTTGAAGAGTCCCCGATTGTCAAAGAGGTACAGTTGACAGACGCTTCGCTCAATGACGATGCTGAAGTCTTTCGGCGTGTACTTGAGCTTTGCGCCCAAAGTCAAACGGGAACTTTCATTCATGCCGTTCGCACGCAACAGTTGGCCCTGGGTCGTGTTCAGCTTGATGCCTATGCTGGTCACGCTGTCGCCCTTCTCGATCGCGTAATACCGGCTTTCGGGCGTGGGGGTCGGGGAAAAGATGAGCGAAACATTCAGTTTTCCCAGGGGGTCGACCGCCTCGTTCCATTCGGGACAGCCCCAAGGCGCCGCTTCAACCGCCTCACGGTACAAATCCCGGGCCGCAACGAGGTCCCCTTCGGCCTCCTTCAGGCGGCCCAACCCCGTCACGCCGGCAGCGCGGAAGGCCGCGGGGGCATTGTCGCGAAGACTCTGATAATGAGTGCGCGCCTCGTCCTTCCGTCCGGCCTTTTCCAACTGCCGCGCATAGCGCGCTGTCAGCGCGGGAAACTCGGAACTCGTGCGGTAGTCCTTCATCCCCTGCTCCAGCCCCTTGATCGCCGCATCGCCGTTGCCCGCGCCGACGTCCGCGTCCGCCTGCAGGATGATTGCGTGGGGCGTAATCACCGGGTCGCCGAGTTTCAGGAGGGGCTTCAGTTTTTCCGTCGCCGCAGCGAAATCGCCGCTGGCAACCAGGCCGCGCGCGTCCTCCAGCGCCGTTTGGGACGCCTCATTTCCCGCTCCGCCCCTGCTCAACAGCGCCGGGCGGCCGTTCCAGAACAGATAGCCAGCCCCCAGCGCAAGCCCCAGTATTACAAGCAACACGGCCACCGCGATGCCTGCGCCCGGACCGCGCTTCTTCACTTTTCCAAAATACCGCTTTGGCATGATTCATATCCGCGACTGCGACTCGCCCACGCGGCGAAGATCGAGTATCAGTTCCGTGCAGGACTGGTAGCGTCTGTCAATGTCCCGGCGCAACGCCTTGAGTATCACCTTGTCAAGCCGCTCGGGAATCTCACGGTTGATCGATGACGGCAAAGGCCACTGGTAGCGCGGGCTGATGATCCGGCGCGTGGCGTCCCGACCGGTGCCGCCGGCGCAGGGGTGGCGCCCCGTAAACAGTTCAAACATCGTGATCCCGAACGAGAAAATGTCCGACCGTGCATCCAGGCTCTTCTTCTTGATTTGTTCCGGCGACATGTACAGGCGCGTCCCGCCGCTTTCCTTCATCCACCGCGTGCGCCAGTTCGACTTGGATTTTGAAAGGCCAAAGTCCACAATCTTGACCTGTTTCCCGTCCCTGGAAAACAGGAAGTTGGCCGGCTTTACGTCGCGGTGCACCACGCCATTCTGATGCAGGAAATCCAAGCCCTCGCAGAGCTGTATGCAGATCAGGATCATCTCCTTGAGAGTCATCACCCGGTTGTCGATAAAGTACTTCAGGTTGTACCCGTCGATATACTCCATCAGCAGGCAGCGCCGAAGATTTCCCTTGGCGTCCTCCTGCACCACAATTTCCTTGTGCATCTTCACGATGGTCGGATGGTTCAATCCGGCCGCGATAAGGACTTCCCGGCCAAGATAGTCGCGTTTGCGGCGCCGCTTGTCCAGATCGTATGACTCCAAGAGAACCTTGATGGCGATCGTCACGTCGCGAACCGGGTCAATCGCCTTGTACACCGTTCCCATACCGCCTTTGCCGATGGGTGCGACAATCTTATACGGGCCCACGTTGGCCAGTTCGAACTGGTCTTCACCGTAAAGGCCCGGTTCAAGGCGGTTCCCCATCTTTGTCTCTTGATGGCCGAGCCGCAGATTCTTCAGCTTGTCAAGCAACCCCATGGCACTCTGTCCTCAGTTATGAATAACGCCGAACCCATATTATGTGCAATCGACGGACCAGTTCAAACCGCAGGCATCTTTTCCGGACCATTACCAGCCCCGCTTTAGCATGGCGTCCAAGGATTCACGGTCGGTTGCATGGGGCGGGTCGATCGACAGGGCGGTTATTTCGGCCCGTTCCCCGGTCGACAGGCGCATTTCGATGCACTCCAGCGTTTCCCTGAACTGTTCCATATTCCGCGCGCCGACCAGGGTCGAGGTCACCTCCGGACGGCACATCACCCAAGCCACCGCGAGCGGTGCCGGTGCAACGCCTTTTTGCTCTGCATACGCCACAAAACGCCGGGTCACCTCTTCGTAGCGTCGGTCGGCATAGCGTTGCCGGTACATCTCC